>JAGQOS010000169.1 GCA_020427265.1 Planctomycetales bacterium | reverse complement strand
ACGAACTTCCCAGCGAGCAGCGGGAAGTTGTGCGGATGAGGATTTACGAGGAAAAGAAGTTTGCGGAAATAGCCGCCGAGCTGGAGTTGCCGCTCGGAACTGTGCTGACCCGGATGCGTTTGGCGCTCAAAAAACTCGAAGCGGCGCTCGGCCAAGAGTACGGGGCGCCGCCAAGTGAAGAAAAATCATGAGAGAAACCGACCCCATAGATTCGGCGCATGGTGCGTCGAGCGATCTTGATTGGCTCGCGTTCCGTTATGTTGGCGGCGAGATGAGCGAAGCGGAAGCCGACGCGCTTCTCGAGCGGATGGCCGACGATCAGTTGGCGCGCGAAGCGCTGGCTCGGCAGACGCGCCTGATCGAAGTGACGCGCGCCGCTATGGAACGCGAGACAAGTAGTTCGGTCGCGGTGTCCGATTCGCATTGGCGGCGAGCGGTTGCTTTCGCACTCGCCACGGCCGCTGCCGTTGCGATGCTTATGCCGCTTGTGCGTGGGCCCCATCCGGTGAACGATCTGGACGGGGCAGCGGATCTCGCGTTACGCTGGGTCAGCGGAGCGGATTGGCAATCCGTCGATTCCGGCGTCGGGGAACTCGCCGACTCCGAGTTGGCCGAAGAAAGATTGTTCGTCGGTGAATTGCTTGCCGATTCCGAATCTGAGTTGACCGTGCCCGATTGGATGTTTGCCGCCGCGGCCATCGCTCCCTCGGCATCGCTCGACGAATCAACGTTTCCGGCCGCCTTGCAGCCGGTGGAGAACTGATCTGTGCAGCGAATTATCTTGACCGCCCTCGGGCTCATGTGCTGCGGAATTTCCGCGGCGCAAGTTCCCAATGCGACACCGGCCCGGCAAACGGCAGAAGCTCCCCGTGCGTCGTCTGCCAAAAGCGAAGCATTGGCTTTGGCCTTTGTCGGTAAGAATCATCCTGAATTGGCGGCGATTCTGCCCCGGCTGAAGAAGCAGCATCCCAAGGAGTATGCATCGGCGATTCGCGATTTGTCGGGAAGCCAACAGCGTTTGGCCAAGCTTGCCGAACGCGACCAGGAGTCGCATGCCGTTGAATTACGTATTTGGCAGATCGATTCGCGCGTGCGTTTGCTCGCAGCGCAGCTCGCGATGGGTGGCGATCGCGACACGCTCGTCGAGCAAATTCGCGAGGCGTTTACCGAACGGCAGCAGCTCGAACGGAAACGCAAAGAACGTCAGCGCGAACTGCTCCAAGCCAAGATTAAGAAGCTCGATGCCGAGATTGCACACGCCGCCGAACGAAGCGACCAGCGAGTTGAGCAGGCCGTGTCGAAGATTTTGGCGTCAGTCGATAAGGCGGCGGGGCGCGACAAGCGCCCGCTGCGCAAGGGCGATACGGACAAGTCCCGCGAGTCGAGTTCCTCGACGCCAAACGAGCCGACCAAAAAACAACCGCGCGCCGAATAGCAGGGCGCGACGAATCGACGGTTTCTTGAACCCTCTGAAATTAGGAAATGATCATGCAGCGAAATCTGTTCCCCAGTCTCGTCTTCTCTGCGATGGTGATTTCCTCGGTTCCGCTGCTGGCGGCTGAACTGCCGTCGGTGGAAAAGCGATTTGCCGACGCGTCGGTCTCCGAAACACCGGATTTCCAACGCCATGTCGTGCCGCTCATGGGGCGATTGGGCTGTAATGGCCGTTCCTGCCACGGTTCGTTTCAAGGGCGTGGCGGGTTTCAGCTTTCGCTCTTTGGATACGATTTCCGCGCCGACCACGCCGCGCTGACCGAAGGTGATGAGCCGCGCGTATCGGTTAAAGAACCGATGGACAGCATGATCCTCAATAAGCCGACCGATGAATTCGAGCATGAAGGTGGCAAGCGTTTCGAACGCGACAGTTGGCAATACCACGTATTTCGTCGCTGGGTCGAAGCCGGAGCCAAGTACGATGCCGAGTCCGCTCAGGCGCTCGTCGCCTTGGAAGTGACACCTGCGGAGATTCAATTCCACAAAGACCAGGAGCAGGTGGCGCTCCAGGCCGTTGCGGTTTGGGACGATGGCACGCGCGAGGACGTGACGCCGCTGTGCCGGTTCCAATCGAACGACGACGCGGTGGTCGCGGTCGACGAAACCGGCCTCGTCACTTCGGGCGAGAAGGGCGATTCGCATGTGGTGGTATTCTATGACAATGCCGTCGTCCCCGTGCCGATCATGCGGCCGGTATCCGATCAGATCGATCAGGCTTATCCCGATGTCGCGACATCGACGAAAGTCGACGAATTGATTGTCGCCAAGTTGCGCAAGATGGGCATTGTGCCCTCGGATCTTTGCACTGACGCCGAGTTCCTACGCCGCATGAGTCTCGATTTGACAGGAACACTTCCCTCGGCGTCTGAGATCGAGGCGTTCCTGGCCGATTCCGCGCAAGACAAACGCGCTCAGAAAGTGGATGAATTGCTGGAATCGCCGGCCTACGCCGCCTGGTGGGCGACTCGGTTCTGCGATTATACCGGCAACAACTCCGACGCCCTAAACAATGTAACTCCAGTGCGCGAAATGGCGGGCCAGGCTTGGTACGATTGGATCTACGATCGCATCGCGCGTAATGTGCCGTACGACGAGATCGTTGCCGGCATTGTGTTGTCGGAAAGCCGCGAAGGTGACGAGAGCTATCGCGAGTATTGCGAAGCAATGAGCGACATCTGCCGCGCCGACGAACAGCGCCCCTTTGCCGAACGCGAAACGATGCCTTATTACTGGGCGCGGCGCACGATTCGGCAGCCCGAAGATCGCGCGATTGCCTTCGCATACACGTTCATGGGAATCCGCATCGAATGCGCCCAGTGCCACAAACACCCGTTCGACCAGTGGTCGAAAAACGACTTCGAACAGTTCACCGGGTTTTTCAGCCGCATCACGCTGGGCAACAACGGCCTGGGCAACGACGCAAAAGCCCAGTATCAGGAGATGGTGGCCGAGTTGGGCATCGAGGGCAAACGCGGCGGTGAACTGCGTAAGTCGTTTTCGCAGTTGATCGAAAAGGGCAAAACGGTTCCCTTTCCCGAAGTGGCCGTGACAGGCGCGAAGGCGACCTACAACAAGAAAGACAAGAAGCAAGGAAAAGAGGCGCCAGCCAGAAAAACCGCCCGGTTGCTCGACGGACAAGTGATCGATGTCGCCTCGGTCGACGATCCGCGCAAGCCGTTGATGGATTGGCTGCGTAGCGGCGACAACCCGTACCTGGCTCGGGCGATCGTCAATCGCATTTGGGCCAACTACTTCAATGTTGGCATTGTACAGCCGACCGACGATTTGAGCCTGGCTCATCCGCCGAGCAACGCGCCGCTACTCGACTATCTGGCGCGTGAATTCGTGGCGCACGGCTACGATCTCAAGTGGCTCCATCGCGAGATCATCGCCAGCGACGCTTATCAGCGAAGTTGGCGGCCCAACGAAACGAACATGCACGACGAGAAGAATTTCAGTCGAGCGATTCCTCGGCGTTTGCCGGCCGAAGTCGCGTACGACGTGTTGCGTCAGGCCTTGGTCAACGATGAACAGGCCGCAGTCGCCCGCGACGATCTAAAGGGCAGGGCGATCGCCATCGCCACGGCGGGCGCCAGAAACAATTCTCGCGGCCCGCAATACGCCCTCACGGTCTTCGGCCGGTCGATTCGCGAAAGCAATTGCGATTGCGACCGGACGAACGACGCCAGTTTGTTGCAGACCGTCTACATTCAGAACGATAGCGATACACTCATGCTGCTCGACGATCGCGACAGTTGGGTCGCCCAGGTGTCCAAGGAACTCGGCCTTAGTAAATCGGCAAAGCAGAAGACGCCACCGCGGCCGAAGAATTACGACACCGTGATCGAGAATCTGGAGAAGCAGGTCCAGCGTCATCATCGTCGGGGCGACGACGCGGCGGAGCGCAAGGCGAAAGTGGCGTTGAAGGCCTATCGTGAAAGATTCCAGGACTCCAGCGACGAGGCTGGCGAAGAAACGGCCGCGGAGTGGAATGTCGATGCGTTGATCGAGCGCGCGTACTTGCGCACTTTGAGCCGCCGCCCCACGACCGATGAACTTGCCGCGAGCGCGGACTTCTTGCGCGAATCGGAAGATCGCGTCGAGGGTCTCAAGGGGCTCCTCTGGGCGCTGGTCAATACGAAGGAGTTCATCGTGAACCATTGATGTACGGCTGAGAGTTTAGAGACCAAGGTCGAGAGCTTGGTGTATTTTGAGTCCGCAACGTCGGATTTGGAATTTGCCAACTATCAAGAACTAACAACCAACTACCAATACACCCAAGGATACTTTCATGGCCATTCATCAAACGTGTGATGGAATTCGACGGCGCGATTTTCTGCGGATGGGAGCGATTGGCGGCACGTCGCTGACCTTGGCCAATTACCTGAAATTCGCCCAAGCCGGTCAAGTCGCCCAAGGTGGCGCTCAAGCCGCCATCTTCATCAATCTTCCGGGTGGACCGACGCACCTCGATACGTTTGATATGAAGCCCGATGCTCCGGCCGAATATCGCGGTTTGTTCAAACCGATGAAGACCAACGTGCCAGGTGTCGAATTTTGCGAGCACATGCCCAAGCTGGCGAAGTGCGCCGACAAGTTTGCCATCCTGCGCGGCGTAAGCCACACGCTGGCGGCTCATCGGCTGGGGCAGGAATATGTCAACACCGGTAGCCGGCCTCTCGCTTCGCTCGAGTACCCTGGCTACGGTGCGGTCGTTACCAAAGAGAAGCAAGCGGCGCCCGATCTGCCGCCCTTTGTCGCCATCCCTAACACAAACCAGCGACCAGGTTTCCTAGGTGTGCAGTACGCTGCACTCAATACGGGCCAAACACCGCGCCCGGGTCAGCCGTTCCGCGTGCGTGGTATTTCGCTCGAAGGCGGCGTGACGATCGAAGAAGTGGAACGTCGCGCCAACTTGCTCGACGACCTGGATCACACTTTCAACGACTACGAGCAGCACAATCAATTGCTCGAAGGCCTCGATCGGTTCGGCCAACAGGCCCAGACGATCATCACTTCGCGGTCGGCGCGCGATGCCTTCGACGTCAGCCAGGAGTCGCCGGAGTTCGCCAAGCCGTTCGGCGAAACGCCGTTTGGGCAAAGCTGTTTGCTCGCCTCGCGGCTCGTCGCTTCGGGTGTTCGATTTGTGACCGTATCGCTGGGCGGCTGGGACACGCACCAGAATAACTTTTCCAAGCTGCAGGAAAACTTGCTGCCGACATTCGACGAAGGGTTCTCGGCCTTGCTCAACGGCTTGGAGCAGAAGGGCTTGCTCGCGTCGACGGCGATTTTCGTAACCGGAGAATTCGGCCGCACGCCGAAGATCAACAACCGCAGCGAACCGGGCGGACGCGACCATTACCCGCGCTGCATGTTCATGCTCATGGCGGGCGGACGCGTGCGTGGCGGTCAGGTGATTGGCGAAAGCGACGACAAGGCCACCGGCCCGGCGCACGATGGGATCTCGCCCGACGACGTCGCCGCTTCGTTCTATCACAACCTGGGTATCGACCCGACGACCGAATATCACAGCACGACGGGCCGTCCCATTACCCTGGTGCGCAACGGCAAGGTCATCAAGGGGCTGTTTGGCTAGGATGAGTTCCGCACCTTCGGGTGGGGCCATGCCGCAAAGAGGTTGCATTGACGGCGCGTGCGCGTAAACTGCGCGCATGGAACATCCGCCGGCATCGATCGTAATATGTCCGAGCAAGCAGCAAGTGAACGGACGGGCGTTTCGCCTGTTCGCGATTTGGGGATTGAGCGCCTCCGCATTTGTTCACGCGCTGTCGGTCGGCGTGTTTTCCAGATTCCCCTTGCATGCACCCGATTCGTCGACAGGTTGCCCGTTAATCGACATTTGGATCGCGGAGAGGCCACGTTCAATGGCGGCTGACTCGCTGCCTTTGATCGAGCCCATTTACCCGATTCAAATCGAAAGGCCTATTGGCAGTTGGGATCCGGGACAGCCCCACAGGCAGGTAGCCAAGGAGAGTGCAAGAACGGTAAACGAGTTTAGCGCCATCGATCGTATTTTCACAGAAGTACGGCAACGCGTATGGATGGTCAATCCTGTTCTCATCGTCTGGTGTTTCGATCTGTCGAGCCACACATCGTCCATGCGGGAACGAATTGCCGCCGACTTGGCGACGCATTATCCGCCGGCGAGTCATGTCAGTGCGGATGAATCCAATGACGGGGTGAGTCGTTATCGGTTCAGCCAGCCATGGGATGGACAGTTCGTGCCTCCTGATGTCATCGCCACATCCGTGGTTTGCTTCGCCGATCAAATACTCTCACAAAATGCTCAGCCCGTGTTCGATGTGAGGGCAATCGAGAAGGCGATCGACACAATTCCGAAGTGCGAAAGCCGTTCGCCGAAAACCTCTCATGCCATTCTTGAGACGATTCGATATGGCCAACAATTTGTGCCGTATCATCCGACCACCATGCCGTCTTACGAAGGCGACATAGTTCGCATGACGTGTGGGCCTGTGAGTGCATTTCCCTTGGAACGAGAAATGTTTCTAATCCTCGTTTCTGGGAGCGAGGAAATTGCCGACGTTGAATCGCCCGAAGTGCAGGCGGCGATTCAAGCTGCAAAAAGTGCCTGCCGTGTCTACATACTTTCCCGCGACGATGGTCCGTTGAACGACGCCTATGCAATACTCGCGCATGAGTCCGGCGGCATTTACTTTCGTTGCCCCGACAATTGAATGAGAAGCGAGTCGTTCTTATGCCGCCAATCGCTGCGCGGCAGCTTTTTGGCCGCGAGTTAGCTCCAGGATGATGGTGCGGCCCACGAATGTTTGCCAGGCGTAGAGCGCGTCGGCGCCCTGCTTGTTCTCTTCCCAATAGGGCAGATGCCGCCGTTTGCGGTCGAGGAAGAACTTGCAGACACGCGCCGCCAGGAATACGGGCGGGCAGAAAAATGCGGCCGAACGTTTGACCCGGTCGATCGCGAAGTCGACCTTTTCGAAGCCGGCCAGCTTGGCGAAAAAGTACAAGTAGTAGAGCGACGTGGGGCTGATGTGTCCGCTGCAATGCACGACATCGTTATTTGAAATCGGCAACACGTCGAACAGCGGCATCATGCCGGTGAACAGCGAGCCGACGCGGCTGTTGAAGTTCATCACATTGGGCGTCGTGATCCAGGCCTTGCCACCGGGGCGGAGCAGTCGGTGGATTTCGCGGATCAAGTGCAATTGGTTCGGCACGTGTTCGATGACTTCCTGGCAGACGACGAAGTCGAACGATTCATCGGCGAACGGCGATTGTCCGTTCAGATCGGCGCCATGGCACGCCACGCGATCGACTTGGAAGTTGTCGGGAAACATGTCGCAGGCCGTCAGCACATCGCGCGGTTTGAGGCCGCGTTGTTCGAGTCGATTGCAGAGCTGATGCGAAAGATAGCCCTCACCGGCGCCAAGATCGAGGATGCGACGTCCCTCCAGTTCGTTCTTCTCAAGCAGCGAAAGCACTTTGGCTGTTGTTTTGGGGTGCGAATACGGACGCGGTCCATCGCTGGCCGTGTGAGCGTTGCTAGCAGCCATCATCGATTCCTGACCTAGAGAAGAAGTTGAAAAGGGATGCGACCTTAGCTCTGGCATCGGCCAAATGCGCGGGCATCCTTGAGGCGGTCGCAGGCATTGTCGAGAACCCGCTACGGGCTTTTTAGGAATGTCGGTGAGATTCGGACAGGGCAAGTGCTGGTCAAAATTGCATCAGCTAGCAACATGCGTTAAACTCGACACACGGCTGTGGCCGCCATCCCGCCTCGAAATTTCCTGCCCTATCCGCGGAGAACGCGAATCATGCATCGCTCGTCGCGCGTCTGTTCGGGTCCGGTAAGTCGCCGTAGCTTTCTCGAAGCCGGCTCGCTGGCCCTCGGTGGATTAGGTTTGTCCGACTTTTTTCGCCTGCGCGCCCATGCTAGCTCGGCGGCAGAAACTTCCGACCCGGCTGTGATCTTGATCTGGCTGCAAGGCGGGCCGAGCCATCTGGAAACCTACGACTTGAAACCCGATGCGCCGCTGGAGTATCGCGGCGAGATGACGCCGATTCATTCGGTGGTTTCGGGGCTCGACGTTTGCGAGCTTCTGCCGCGCCATGCGCAAGTGGCCGACCGATTCAATCTGATTCGTTCCATCTCGCACGGCTTCGCTAATCATGCCGGCGGCGCGGGACGATTCCTATCGGGCCGCGATCCATCACGCCCGCTCGACCCTCTGGCGCAACATCCTTGCTTGGGGCCGCTGGTCGCCAAAATGCTGGAGAAGCGCAGCGTCGGCGTGCCCAACTATGTGGCTAGCGCTCCCAACGTGTATGGCGGTGGCGCCGCCTATTTGAGCGGCAGCTATTTGCCCTTTGTCGTTGCCGCCGATCCGAATGACAACAACTTTCAGGTGAACAACTTGTCGTTGCTGCCGCAACTGGCCAATCGGATCGACGATCGCGAATACTTGCTTGGCGAACTCGACACGCTCCGGCGCACAGCCGATTGCTTCGGCGCCATGCGCGACATGGATGAGTTCAACCAGCGAGCGATCGGCCTGCTCACAAGCGAGCGGGCACGCAACGCGTTCGATTTGTCGCAAGAGGATGAAAAGACGCGGGCGCGTTACGGTCGTCATAAGTGGGGTCAGCGCGCGCTGCTCGCTCGGCGGTTGGTCGAAGCAGGAGTCGGCTTTGTGACGATGCAGATGCAAAATCCGGGCGTGCCTGGCGGCATTGGCAACTGGGATATTCACGCCGTAAACGGACACCTGTTCGACGACACGCGCGCGCGTCTGCCGATATTCGACACGGCCATCGCGGCGCTGATCGAAGATATCTACGGGCGAGGCCTCGACAAACGCGTAATGCTGGTTGTCTCCGGCGAGTTCGGCCGCACGCCGCGCATTAATTCGCAGAAGGGCACGCGCAGCGGCGTGATGCAGCCCGGGCGAGATCACTATCCCAAGGCGATGTCGGTACTCGTTTCCGGCGGCGGCATGCGCACCGGGCAAGTGATCGGCAGCACAACCGAAAAAGGCGAGTACCCCAAAGATCGGCCGCTCGATCCGAACGATCTGCTGGCGACCATTTATCGCCATTTGGGAATCGATTACCACAGCCAGTTTCTTGATCCGGCAGGTCGTCCCACCGCGGTTCTGCCCTATGGCGAGCCGATCGCAGAGTTACTTTAGGATACTTGGATGTTCGGTGGCCGAAGCGGTTATGGCTTTGCCGCTTCAGATTCCAAGACTACGTGCCACTTCGATTCCAATGCTTCGCTGGCGACCTTTACCTCGCGAGGGTTCTTGCCGTTG
>JAGQOS010000168.1 GCA_020427265.1 Planctomycetales bacterium | reverse complement strand
CTTCGCTTGACCTTCCCCAGGAATTACCGGACCGATACCGTGGCGGCTGACATCAGCACCGCCGCCAGCACTAGCACGACAATCAGCCTCCGCTGGCCCGGCGCGCCGCGGGCTGCCGTGTAGGACAGGTCCCCAATCAACCCGAGGCCGCATAGTAACCCGCCCAGAAAGAACCAGCCAGCCATGGAGGAAAGCGACATCAGCTCTCGTGAAACGCCCGCCGGCGCGGCGACCAACTGCCCCACGCCGGACAAGACCAGCAGCATCACGCCGGCCAGCGCCACGGCCGCGCCGGTAGAGCGGCTCTTCGACCGATCCGTGGCGAACAGGTACGCCACCCCGGCGACCACCAGGCTCAGCGCCCAGAAGTGAAACGATTTGGCCAGCGGGAACGGCTGCCGCAGCAGCGCGAGGAATTCAGGCCGCGCGATGGTTTGCGAGTGGCTGAGCGCCGGCTCGTGCGCGAGTCGCGCCAGCACGATCATCATGGTGGGGAAGTGGTACAGCAGGTTCGTCGCGGCGGCCACGCCGACCAGCCCGTGCCAGAACCGGCGGTGCGCCAGCCGCCGCCAGCCGATGAAGTAAACATGCACCAGCACCGCGGTAAACAGCCACTCGCCGGCCAGCATCCAGTACGCGCCCGCGGGCAGCCGCGCCGCGGCCGCTCCGTAGCCTGGGTAGCCACCGGCGAGCACTACCAGCACCGCGAGCCCGCCGGTCGCCAGCCCCACGAAGATCGCCCAGAGCGACCACCTGGCCAACTGCTTCCGCGCGTCCGGGTCCCCCGGCGCCAGAGCCGCCAGCAGCAGCCCGCCGCCCGCCAGCGCGTTGGAAAGCAGGTGGGCGGCGACTAGCAGCGTGCGGATTGAGAGAACGATTAGGTGCATCACGAGGCCCGAGGTTCTCTACTGAAGCTACTTGTGGGAGGGCTCCCCGAGCCCGATTTGCGCCTTGAGTGCTCGGGAGAGTCGGCCTCAGAGAGGCCTCGTACAAGCGATTCTTATGGGTTTTCCTGTCCTGCAGGCAAGGGGCAATCACCACGCCTGGGAGTGCTACTTTTTCTTCTTCTGCTTCCGCAGTTTGCGGATCATCTTCTCGCGTTCGCGTTTGGCGGTCGCTTTGTCCTTGGTGGAGAGCCGCTTGCCGGTGCCCTGCTTCTGCTTCGAGAGGCCGCCGGCCGGGTCCTGCATCATCTCGCCCTTGACCTGGTTGAAGAGCTTCATGCGTTCCCGCATGCCCTTGCCGGCCATGCTCTTCATGAGCTGGGCCATCGGCTCGAACATCTTGACCAACTCGTTCACCTGGTGCGGCTCCACGCCCGCTCCGGCCGCGATGCGGCGGCGGCGGCTCTGGTCGATGAGCTTGGTGTCCCGTTTCTCGTCGGGCGTCATCGAGTCGATGATGCCGAATAGACGGTACATGTCCTTTTCGGGGTCCATGTCGTCCAGCTCGTTGAGCATGCCGCCCATGCCGGGGATCATGGCCATGATCTTCCGCATCGGGCCCAGACGCGTGACCTGCTTGAGCTGTTTCTTGAAGTCGTCCAGGGTGAACTCCCCGCGCGCGAGGCGTTCCTCCTGCTTCTTCATCTCCTCTTCGTCGAACTCCGCCTGCGCCTTCTCGACCAGCGAGAGGATGTCGCCCTGGCCCAGGATCCGCCCGGCCATGCGGTCGGGGTGGAACTCCTCGAGCGCGTCGAGGTGCTCGCCGGTGCCGATGAACTTGATGGGCACTCCCGTGACCTGCTTGACCGACAGCGCGGCGCCGCCGCGCGCGTCGCCGTCGAGCTTGGTCATGATCACGCCGTCGAGGTTCAACCGCTTGTTGAACGTGTCGGCGACGTTGACCGCGTCCTGGCCGGTCATTCCATCGACCACCAGGTAGACCTGCTCGGGGCTGCATTGGCGATCGATCCGTTCGAGCTGATGCATCAACTCGTCGTCGATGTGCAAGCGGCCCGCCGTATCGAGAATGATCACATCGGCGCCGACCCGCTTCGCTTCCTTCACGCCGGCCTTGCAAACCACGACCGGATCTTTTTCAGCGCGATCCGAATAGACGGGAATTTCGAGCTGCTCGCCGAGCACGTGAAGCTGATCGATGGCGGCGGGACGCTGCAGGTCGGCGGCAACCAACAGCGGCTTGCGGCCGCGCTCTTTAAGCATGCGACCCAGCTTGCCGGTAGTCGTTGTTTTTCCCGAACCCTGCAGACCGCACATCATCAGGATCGGAGCCGGGCCGCGCAAATGCAGCGAATGGTCGATCGGGCCCATCAGGTTGACAAGTTCCTGATAGACGATGCCGGCCACCTGTTCGCTGGGCCGCAGCGACTGCAAGACACGTTCGCCGACGGCCTGTTCGGTGACGCGGCTCATGAAGTGCTTGACCACGTCGAAACTGACGTCGGCTTCGAGCAGCGCTTTGCGCACCAGCCCCAGGCCGTCGCGCATGTTGCCCTCGGTCAGCTTGCCTTTTCCGGCGAGCGACCTAAGGGCCGACGACAAATTGTCTTGCAGCGACTGAAACATGGGGCACTACACAAGGTGGCCAGGGAGCCGGGTCGTGTTCGTACCGGTAGCCCTCCCCTGAGATCGGGGAATACACGGTAATCGGGTATGATAGCCGTTCGGCATACGGGTCGGCAATGCCCGTTTGCCAGGCGACAGAGGCGAGCGCAAGCCCAGTTCGCGGCAAATCTCGGCGCTGGGCGGCAACGCTGCCAAGGCACTTCGCCCAGATTCGCTGCCTTGACACTGAAGCTGCCGGCATTAGATTAAAGGGGTATCGTTTACTTCCCTAGGTGGGTTCCCGGTGGCCGACGTCTTTCCGATAGAACTCTTGCTGGTCGAGGACAACCCGGCCGATGTGCGGCTGGCGCGCGAGGCCTTGCGCGAGGCCCAGGTGGAAGTGAATTTGACATCGGCCGAAGACGGGGTGGTCGCGCTCGAGATGCTGCGTCAGCAGGCCCCGTTCGAAGAAACGCCGCGTCCCGACATCATCTTGCTCGACTTGAATTTGCCGAGCGTCGATGGTCACACGTTGTTGGCGGAAATCAAGCGGGATGAGCGACTTAGGTCGATTCCTGTCGTCGTGCTGACAACATCTTCGGACCCGCTCGACATCTTTAACGCCTACAACGCCGGCGCTAGCTTTTATGTTACCAAGCCGCCGGACCTGGACGATTACATGGATACGATGCAGCAGATCGAGCAATTCTGCTTTCGTTTGGCCAAGCTGCCGCCGCGCAAGCCGCCCTCTTCGAGTTGACGGAGCGGTCAGTTGATCGCCCGCCGATCGTATTTCCATGGATTGGCGGGGCAGTTTCGGCGAACTCAGTTGCTTGGCTCGGGTCGATAGCCCCAAGCGGCGGCGAACTCACGGCTCACGCGCACCGTCTTGCTGTGCTCGACGCCGTCGGCATCGGTCCAATGCTTGACCATTTCGACCCAATCGCCGGCCGGCTCGGCCGGTTTGGCGAGCGTTGGCGTGTCGGGCGACTCTTCCGGCGCGTAGCCCACCGTACGATGCTCGGCCGTGGCGCTGGCAAGGTGTGGCGTCTGGCGCGCGTCGGGGAAGTAACCCCATTGCGCGGCGAACGCGTGTGATACGTACACGTCTTCTCGTTGGACGCGGCCCGAATCGTCGATCCGGTTCATGACCATGAGAACGCTTCGCTGCGTGTCCGACTTCCGAGCAACACCCGCCGGCAAACGGTGCGGCACAATGGAACCTGCATAGCAGCCGTGGTGGCAACCATGATGCGGCCAACAACCATGATGATGGCAAGGGTCCCAACAACAACAGCAGCAGCAACAATCACCGCGTGGTTTTCCGCCAGTACCTTCTTCCTCTTTTTCTCTTTCTCGTTCCCTTTCCCTTTCTCTCTCCCCTTCGTTTCCACAAACCTTGTCGAGGATGTCTTGCAAGAAAGGAGGGGCTGGCAACGCCACGCGAATCGATGGCAAGCGCGCCGAGATATCGCCTCCGATTGGCAAGGGATTCGAAATTTTCACGGAAACGCCACCCGTATTCCCAGTAATGCCTCGGGAGTCGGCTTCAATCGCCGGGAGCCTTACCGTCGCGTCGGCCGTGACATCACGCTCGCCAGGTGGCGGGAATCGCGGCACTTTTCCTTTCGCCGTGATCTTGAATTGCGGTTCGATCTTGAGTCGACACTCGGAAGGGTCGACGTCGATGATCAAATCCGTGATTCTGGCGCTGATGGAAATCCCTGGCACCGAAACGTTCGGCTCGAGCGATCCCGATAATTGCTGATCCAAATATTGCCGGATGGCGTCAACGTCTTGAACGTCGAGCTGTTGTGCCGCAGCGAGGTTTGGAAGAGCGAGGCCTGAGTAGCCGACAATCAGCAAACTAAAGGCGAAACGCCAGTGCGACATGATGCATCTCCGAGCAGTACATCCTGGGGGTAAGTCAAGTCCCCCTATTGTCGCAGACGCAGATTCGCCGTTCAAGCAAATTAATGCCGACTGAATGTCGGTAGTGCGAGTTAGCCCTACTCGCCGGGCGGCGTGAAGTAGACGTTCGTCTCAGGCGATCCGGCTTGATCGGTGCCGATCTCTTCCGCGCCGGCGTAGTATTCGGAATCGCCGTACGCATATTCATGCATCCCCGAGCCGCACGAACCATCGTGGCAACCGGAAACCGAGCTGGTTTCCCAAGCTTCGCCGGGGGCGTAACCGGCCATGTGCGGGCTGGCGGACCACGGCCGGCAACAGCGATGGAGGCCATGACGACAGCCGGAGCACATGCCAACGAGAATTAAAATAGCCGTAAGTCGACGCATCAGCCTAATCTCCGTGATTGTTGCCCACATGAATCATGTTGACGATATGCAACTCTACGACGTGTTTGATGATGTGCAAATGCAACAACCGTTTCTTGTGGGCAATCGGCGCAACGCGTAATGGTCGTACCGATTTCAGCGGTCGTAGGCCGCAGACGGGGCCAAATGTCGGCCGCCGCAACGCCGCGACCGGGCGTATGGGGCTGGTTGTACGTCGACTTCGGCCGAAAATGCGCTGTCGAGCGCAACCCGCGAACGGGTAGCGTCGTTTCTTCGGGAAATACGCGCAAAAACTTCGCCGGAAACGCTACCGTTTAGTTCGACTCGAACTAGTCGAGCGGCGGCTCAATTGGCAGGTCGAGTTGCGAGTTTTTCGCATTCGACGCGATGGCCAGCGGAACGATCAGTTCGACCTGGTCCATCTTGCAAAGTCCCTCGGCGCCTTCCCGGCAATAGTAATACCGCACGCCAATGCGAAGCTTCGCCGAGCCGTTCGCTTTCGTAGTCGGGAGCGAAATTACGATCGGTTCGTCCGGAGCGACTTCCGTAAGACTGCGAGGCAACGACTCGTCGGCGAACAACGAGCTGGCTTCGTCTAAGGCCACGCGATACGCCGGCTTGCTGAGCGGATTGAGCTTCCAGCCGGGTGGCAGCCGAAATTGAATCGTCAATTTCACTTTGCCGTTGCTCGCGGCAACCGAGGCGGCCGGCAATTCGACCTTCCGCGCTTTGCGAAACGGATCATGGGCCGAATCGCGTCGGGGCGTTGGACGAGTTAACCCCTCGAGCCGCAACGTGCTGACCCGGTTGTTCTTGTCTAAATGGACAATGCGGATGGCATGATTGTTTGTATCCGCAATATAAAGTTTGCCGTTGGCGGCCGAAATTCCGGCCGGTTCGTCGAATCGCGCCGGCGAGTCACTCGCGCCCGGTTCGCCGTCGCCCGCCAGCGATTCGCTCGTTTGCTTGGCGACGTCGACGACTTTGACTTTGTTGTTATACGTGTCCGCCACGTAGAGCTTGCCACGATAGTGGACCACACCCAGTGCGTGCTGCAGGCGCGCGTCGGGATAGGCGGCGTCTACGTCGCCAAAGGTAAACAGAGAGCCCGGCGAGCCGATAATCGTGCGGACACTGCCATCGCCTGAGAATGGCAGACTTCGCATCGCGCTTCCTTCGCTATCGGCGACAAAAAGTTGTTTGCCGTCCGTCGCAAGACCGCTGGGTTGAGCGAAGGAACTGTAACCCTGTTCGTAGGGAAACGCCGGCAGCAGCGGACCGTCGACGATGTCTTCGCGGCCGTTGCCGGCGTAGGGTCCGATTTCGCTCTCGTCGAGCGGCATTTTCCAAATCTGGTGGGGGCCGGCCATGGCGATAAACAGATCGTCTTCATGAACGCAAAGCGCCCACGGGCTGTTGATTGCCGTTTCGGCCGGCTTGCCGACCCAGCGGTCGGGCAAGCGGAGCGGTCGGCCGTCGTCGTCGACCTGCACGCGATCCATTCCCGGCCAACCGCCGCGCGCCTGAACACCTGTGCCGGCGACCGTTAATACCCGGCGCTTCGCCAGATCGACCTTCCGCAGTAGATGGTTTTCGGTATCCGCCACGTAGAGATTGTTGGCGTGCAGCGCCATGCCCTGAGGGTGGTCGAAGCGGCAGTTGGCGAAGTCACCATCGTCGCGGCCAATGCCACCATCGCCGATCGTGTCGATGACCTTCCCCTCGAGGTCGGCCACGACAATCCGATTGTGGTTACTGTCGCTGATGAATAGTCGGTTACTTTTCTCGTCGGCCAACACCTTGCCTGGAAATCGCAGCGGCGCTGCCGCCGCTTGCATCGCTTCCAGATTGAATTGCAAGGGAGCGCGGTCGAGCAGTTGGCGTTGGTCGTAATACGCGATCGCCCGCTTCAGGAATCCATCGAGCACGTCGAAGGTCACCTCGCCGCTATGCAAGGCGATCAGGTTGCCTTCTGGGTCGACGACGCGCAAGCTGGGCCAACTGCGCACAAAGTAGTTATTCCAAATGCGATGTTCCGGGTCGTTGACCACGGGATGCTCAATTTCATAGCGCAGGATCGCGCTGCGAATATTTTCGAGGTCCTTTTCCGTTTCGAATTTGGCTGAGTGCACACCGATCACAACCAGCTCGTTGGGATATGCATGTTCGAGTTTCTTCAGTTCGGGCAGGATATGAATGCAATTGATACAGCAATAGGTCCAGAAATCGAGAATCACGAACTTGCCGCGCAAGTCTTTGATTTCGAGCGGTCCCGCCGTGTTGAGCCAGAGTTCGGACGGCGCATCGAGTCGCGGCGCGGGTTGCCGCTGCGGAAAGGGGTGGTCATCCGCCGCTTCGTTGGCAGGCGCGTCGCCGGCCTGTTTGTCGGTGTTTGCCGCCGGCGTAGCCTCACTGTCGGCATCGCTCGGCTTCTGGGCTGACGCGCTCGTTGCGAGCCCCAGCAACACCAGGCCAATCGACAGCATGGTCGCGCGCCAGTGGGTGCGCTGGAAAGTAGATACCGACGGCAAAATCCGGATCGACATGAACAGCTCCTTGGGCAATCGTTCTCGTCCTGCGTTCGTGCGCCGGATGAGAAGGACGTAGATCGTTTCGAGGGTCGTCACAGGTAGGTAAATCGTTGCAGCACAACATGGTAGTCAATTTCAAAACCAATGGAAAACCGAGCATTGCCGGTTTAGTCGAACGCAACGGTTCATCATGCGTCGGTCGTCACATCGCGAGCGACCGTTAGATTTCCCGCCAAATGCCTACTTTTTCTGTCAAGTTTGCCGACTGCCGTCAGCTTGACCCTTGGCCTAGGTCGAATAACATTCACCGTAGCGGCAGGAATTTGGTATTCTGACAGATGGTTTTGCGCTGCCGCCTCGCGCAAATCTCCTATGGTTCGCCCTTTTCACCCGAGGTGCTACGGTGATTCGTCCTTTTGCGTTCGCTCTGATGTTGGGTAGCTGCTTCGTTTCGATGGCTCAGGCCCAGCAGTGGGCCTCGAAGATGTTTACCGAAACCGAGCACGATTTTGGCACCGTGGCGCGCGGCGCGAAGTCGGAGTTTCGTTTCGAATTCAAGAATATCTATGAAGAAACGATTCACGTAGCCGGCGTGCGCACGAGTTGCGGCTGCACGACGCCGATCGTTGAGAACGACACGCTAAATACCTATGAGACGAGCGCGATCATCGCCCATTTCAATACGGATCGCTTCTTGGGAAGTCGCAGCGCGACGCTCACCGTAACGATCGACAAGCCGTACTTCGCCGAAGTCCGCCTCCGCGTGCGAGGGAATATTCGCGGCGATATCGTAGTGGAACCGGGCAGTGTCAATTTTGATACGGTCAGCGAGGGCTCGAAAGCCGAACGCTTGATTCGCGTGAAGTACGCCGGCTATAGCAATTGGCAGATTAACGATGTCCGCAGCGCCAACCCGCACTTCGAAGCCGAGATCAAGGGCACCCGTCGCGAATCGGGCCAAACGGTTTGCGATCTGTTGGTTCGCTTGAAAGACGATGCACCGGCCGGTTACATCAACGATCAGCTTGTCCTGGTGACGAGTGACCGGAGCGGCGGCGAAATTCCCGTTAGTGTCGAAGGCCGCGTTCAACCCGAGTTCTCGGTCAGTCCCAAGACGCTCTTCCTGGGCGACTTGCAGCAGGGCGAACAGGTAACGAAGAAGATCGTTGTGCGGGGCAAGACACCCTTCCGCATCTCTCAGGTCGATTGCGGCGATGGTTGCTTTGAATTCCGCGCCGACGAAGAAGCGAAGGCCGTGCACATGGTCGATGTGACGTTCCGCGCCCTGCAACCGGGCAAGATCGAGCAATCGATCGCGATTCGTGCCGATGGCCGCGCCGGTGTCGCGGCGTCGATCATCGCCTATGCGAATGTCGCTCAAGCCGAAGTGGCGACCGAACCCGTTGAATAATTTGCCGCACTTCGACGCCGGCTAATTCGCCGTGCCCAAGGAAAGGTCGGTCCATACAACCGTTTCGGCAGCGCCGGTGTAACCGCCCAGATTCAACTGCGGTTCGTCGACAATCGCGCCCAGAACGACCAGGTTTTGGCCCACATTCCAGTTTGGTTTGTCCCGCGTCATCACAGTGATTTCTTCGCCGTTGACTTTCATGCGGACGGCGAAAAACGCGCCGTCTTCCACCACGTCTTCAATTGGGCCGGCCAGCAGCACACCCTGCGTCGTGCGCGCTTTCCACTTGAACCATGAGCTACCGGTGGTTTGTAGATTGCCAACGATGGCATCGCTGCCAACCAGTTCATCGAGCATCTTGCGCGCCGCATTGCGGCGAGATTGAAGCTGCAGCCGAGGTTCGTTCGGATCCTTAACGGAGATTAAGGCTTCGGCCAGTTCGCAGAACTTCTTGTATGCGCCACCTTGTTCGTTTCCCCACTTGCCTTCAAACTGAAGTTTTTCCGCGGCGCCCGAAGCGGCCTTTAACGCCGCCGAAATCTCGCTGCCTGTATAACCTTTCAAATTCGTGGGTCCAATCAGCGGCGCAATCTTCTCGACATCGAGATTGCCACCGCCGTTTTCTGCTT
>JAGQOS010000167.1 GCA_020427265.1 Planctomycetales bacterium | reverse complement strand
GTCGATTCTTTCTGACCGACTGCGACGTAGAAACATTTTACGCCCGATCCCTTCTGGTTGATGATCGCATCGACGCCGACGGCTGTCTTGCCGGTTTTGCGGTCGCCAATGATCAATTCGCGCTGCCCGCGGCCGATCGGCGTCATCGCGTCGACCGCCTTGATGCCGGTTTGCATTGGCTCATGCACCGGCTGACGCCCCGACACGCCCGGCGCCATGTACTCGACCGGACGCCGTTCGCTAGTAACGATCGGCCCCTTGCCGTCGAGCGGGTTGCCGAGCGGATCGACCACGCGACCAAGCATCGCTTCGCCGACAGGCACGGAGAGCAGCTTGCCGGTGCTGCGAACCTCGTCGCCTTCGTTAATCTGCAAGTAGTCGCCGAGAATGATCACACCGACCGAGTTCTCTTCGAGATTGAAGGCCAGGCCGATTGTGCCGCCGGGAAACTCAACCATTTCACCGGCCATCACACCCGAGAGCCCGTAGACTTGGGCGATACCGTCGCCCACTTCCAAGACGCGGCCCACTTCGCGGACATCGACCTGCGAGGAATAATTTTCGATCTCTTTCTGAAGGACCGAAGCGATTTCGTCGGCTTTAAATGCCATGAGAATTTCCAGATATCAGTAGTCAGTTTTCAGTGGTCAGTTTTTAATTTTCAGCCGCCAATTGTCAGTAACTGAAAACTGACAACCGTAAACTGATAACTCCTAAGTCAAGAACGCCTCGCGGCGCGTTTCAATTTCTTCCACCGTGCGATCGATCATCCGCGTACGCATTTGCGCGAGCCGGGTTGCGACCGAGCCATCGAATACCGTGTCGCCCACGCGCACCACCAAGCCGCCCAAGAGCGACGGATCGTTGACCACATGCACAACCGGTTTGATCTTGAGCACTTCGCCGAGCTTGCCGGCGATTTCGTCGCGGAGCGCGTCGTCAATGGGCCCGGCCGCTCGCACGGTGACCTGAACAACGCCATTTCGCTCATCGAGCATCTCCCGATACCTGCGGCTCGTCGCCACCAGGCAGCCCAAGCGGCCATGGGCCGACAGGACCTTGAGGAACGAGAGCAGCAAGTCGGAAACACGCGAACCAAAGACGCGATCGATCACGCCAACTCGTTCGTCGTGCGAGAGCTGCCCACCGCCGAGCAGTTCCGCAAACTGCGGATTGGCGACAAAGGCTTCCTGCGCGACAGCCGTCAACTCGGCGCCGATATCATCGAGCTTGCCGGCGCCCTCGGCCGCGCCAAAAATCGCTTTGGCGTAGACCGCAGCCACCTGCTCGGCGTCGATGTCGAGGACCGTTTTTTGATCGTGTTGCGTCATATCGGGCCCGACGAACTAGTTACGGCTGGGAAAGTTAGCAACGGCGTCACGAATCAAACGCGTGTGATCCTCGGCCGTGAGCTCCTTGCCGACGATCTTGCCGGCCAGTTCAATGGCGTAATTCGCCCCGGTCTCGCCGATTTGCTTCAGTGCGGCGTCGGTAGCGTTGCGCACGTCGCGCATCGCGCGTTCGTGCTCGGCTTGAGCCGCTGCTTTGGCTTCGGCAAGAATCTCAGTCTTCGTATGCTCGGCGTCGCGTCGCGCCTCTTCGAGCATTTCGCGCACTTCGTTGGCCGCGTTGGCGAGCTTCGCCTCGTAATTGGCGAGCATCTCCTTGGCCTCCTCGTGCTTGTCGGCTGCCGACTGAATGTGACCGGCCACCGACTTCTCACGTTGCTCGAGCGCCTCCATGATCGGGCCCCAGGCAAACTTGCCCAGCACGACCAGCAGCACCACGAAAACAATCGCCGTCCATACGGCCAAGTCGGGATCAACGGCCAATGGGTTGGGATTGCCCTCGCCGTGAGCGTCATGCTCGCCGTGGTCGCCATGGCCTGCCTCCTCGGCGTGGCCCGCTTCGCCGCCGTGCGAATCGTGGCCTTCGCCGTCGGCGTGGCCATCGTGACCAGGTGCCGACTCGTGGGCGGGAGCATCTTCAGGGCCGTGCGATTCTTGCGGTTCGTCGGCGGGGGCCTCTTCAGCCGCGTCCGCCTCGGAACCTTCGGCCGGCGCCGAAGCTTCCGACTCGCCAGCCGACTCGTTCGATTCCGAGCCGGACTGAACTTCAGAACCTTCGCCCTCACCCGCCGACGCCAGCGTCTCTGCGGAGTCACCCTCCACCGCCTCAGGGGCTTCGGCCGCGGGCTCCGCAGCCTCGGCACTTTCCGCTGCGGCAGCCGGTTCCGGCGGCGCATCTTCGGCTTGCCCGCACACCCGTGGCGCGCCGGCAGCAAACAACAGGCCGATCCCCAGGACAACGGCCAGCGAACTACGTAACGTCATCGCAATACCTCGCTTGCGCAAAAGGTTGACTGAAAGCAGGCCGCTTAGGCTTGCATACAGACAATCAACGCAAAGAACGTCGCACCTTCGATCAGGGCGGCGGCGATAATCATGGCCGTTTGAATGTTGCCAGCCACTTCCGGCTGACGAGCCATGCTCTCGACCGCCGAACCACCAATGCGGCTGATACCAAGCCCCGCACCGATGATCACCAGGCCGGCGCCGAACGCCTTGCCGAGATCCATGCTGAAGCCGCCGCCAGCGGCTGCCGCGGCATCGTCACCACCATCCTGAGCCATGGCCGGCGACGCGACGGCGAGAATGGCCAAACAAAGCACAATCATTTTGGCAAACTTGAACACTGCTGACTTCTCCTTACTTTGACTGAAAAGGTCCTCTTCTGGCGCGCGGCTCCGCGGAATCCGTTTCAACTAATGCGGATGGACGGCCATACCAATGAACAGAGCGGAAAGAAACGTAAAAATGTAGGCCTGCAGGAAGGCCACAAACAATTCCAGTAAACTCAACGCGACCGCGCCGAGCACGCTCGCGGCGGATATTCCCAGAAACATCGGATGGGCGTACGACTCAACCGCCATACCCGCGACGGCGATGAACGCCAGGAGCACGGAAAGCACGACGTGACCGGCCATCATGTTGGCCAAGAGACGAACGGCCAACACGAAATGCTTGATTAGCATGCCGAGAATTTCGATCGCGAAAATCATCGGAATGAGCGGAATGGCCAGCACGATTGGCAGATCCATGTGCGGCACCTGAGCCTTCCAGAAACCGACCACACCCAGCTTCGCCATGCCCGACCCGAGCACCACGCCAAACGTGCACAGCGCCAACGCTCCGGTCGTGGCGAGCGCACCGGTGGCCGACCCCATCCAAGGAACCATGCCAAGCAGGTTGCAGCCGAGCACGAAGAAGAACATTGTCCACAGGAACGGCAGAAATCGGTCGGCGTCGTGCTTGCCTATGGCGGGCCGGGCGACCTCATCGCGGATGAACAGCAACATCGCCTCGAACATGTTCCACAGCTTGCCCTTCGGGGCGCCGCCGCCACGCATGCGCAATGCGATCAGGCTGAATAACACAATGCAGCCAACGGCCACGACCACTTCGAGGAGCATGAACTTGGTAAACCGCATTTCGAGCGGCTCCATCGCCTGATCGATGAGCGGCACACCGGTATGGGCCGTCCAAAGCGGCTCTTCTTTGATCAGCGGCTGAGGCAGACTGATATGGCCGTGCGTTTCCGGCGCGAGCGATCGCGGCACATGAAAATAGTCGGCGTCTTGCACATGGCCGAATAGGGCCTGCGGCGACATCGGATCGTGATTACCAGCCATCGATTATCGACTCCCAACGTGCGACTTCTGGCTGGAGACCGTCAAGTAGGTCTCAACCGAAAGCGCCACGAGGTAAAATAACAGCAGCATCGGAACAGCTTTTCCATCAACCAGCGGCCCGCCGAGCCAATGAATCACCAGGCACACAGCCAGAGGAATGACCATGCGAGGAACGAGCCCACCCAGCAAAAAGCCAACCTGATTCCCCGCACGGCGAAACCGTTCGGCGACAAGCAAGCCCACGAGCGCCGCAACCAAACACACGGCAGCCGCCAGGCAAGCGCTCCACACGGCCATCATGCCCCACGCCGAGCCAGCAATCGGCGCGACCACGAGCAACGCGGCCAGCAGAATCACAGCCAGCCACCCGGCATTCGCCAGCAGAGCCGGCGCTGAGAGATGCTTTGAGAGTTCCGTATCGGGTGCGGTCACCGATCCGACTTTTCTTGCTCTTCCGCCTGGCGGGCGGGCCCTCGATTGCCCGAGGGCTTAGTCATCTGAATCAGGTGCAATATCGCAACGGCGCCGCCCGCAGCGAAAGCAATAACCATTATCCAAGGCGAGGTCTGAAAACGGCCATCCAGCCAATTTCCGATCAGGCCGGGTACGACCATTTCCAACGAAACACTCATGATGCGCGACGACCACCCGAGGGCTACTGCCACCGGCGAACGGCCATCAGGCGGGTGCATCACGTACGAATCGCTCCTCGGTGGGAAGGAAGGATTGCCCGGGCTGAACGACTCATCGCTAAGTCGTTTTCTTTCAGCAACTTAAAACAACCAGCCTGACCACGCTTCCATTTCGACCGATGCTCGAACGTCCGTAGGCCGGGCAATGTAGCCCATCGATGCAAAAGGTGTCAACGGGACGGCGTAAAAATTCGTGCATTTTTTCACAAAGTCGCGCAGGAGGGCGAGGGAAGTGGAATACGAAATTGTTCATGGGACGAGTCGCAAGGAGGCCTACGCGGATTCCCCTCCCTTTTGCCGAAGGTCGTTTCGACCGCAGGCAGGAAGGGAGGGGGCAGGGTTCCCAGGCCCTATGCAGTGCCGACGGAAAAAGTTCTACCAGCGGGTCGGCACGCGGCTCGGGTAACGGCCTCAAGGTACTGGGGTTTGACAACGGAAGAACTCGTCCCGCGGATAAACCCTCCCCTAGCCCCTCCCTTTGAAAAGGGAGGGGGAATTCCACATTCCACATTCCACATTCCACATTCCACATTCCACATTCCACATTCCACATTCCACATTCCACATTCCACATACGATGTTCCATGTTCGATGTTCAGCATTCAGCGTTCGAAGCCCGGCCTGATTGTTGCAGGGCGATGCGCGGCTGCAAATATCAACGCTACTTGATATGATATTGGGGGCCTGAAACTGGGGAGCCTATCCATGAACGATTCGCAGCGCAGCGATCTGTGGCATGAGCCACTGGCAATCGACCGGCGAGGGGCGTTGAAATGGGGTCTGCTCGGCGCCGGCGGGTTGTCGCTCGCCGAGTTGCTGCGGCGCGAAGCGTCTGGTGGCGCTGCGGCAGCGAGGAGCGGTAACTCCGTCATCTTGCTGCACATGCGCGGCGGGCCGAGCCAGCTAGAAACGTGGGATATGAAACCGCACGCGCCGGTCGAGATACGCGGCGAGTTTCAGCCGATCTCGACCAGCGTGCCGGGCATTCAGATTTGTGAGTTGCTCCCGCAGACCGCTAAGATCATGCACAAGTGGTCGATCGTGCGCAGCCTGGAACACCCCAAGGAATATGGTGATGTGAGCCATTCGCGCGGCGATCAAGTGGTGTTCACCGGCCATCCGCCAGGGCCGAATGCCGACGAGAATATTCACCCTAGCGTGGGTTCGGTGATTTCGCGACAGTTGCAGCCGCTCGACCGATCCATGCTGGCCTATGTAATGGTGCCGCGCAAGATTCCTGGCACCGGCTCGGCCTATCTGGGCCCGGCCTGCGAGCCGTTCGAAAGCCAAGCCGATCCGGCCAACCGCGGCGCAAAATTCGAAGTGCCCAATCTTGCGCCGCCGCCTGGCCTGGCTGCAGAGCGGATCGACGATCGGCGAGGGCTGGCGCGCTCGCTCGATCGGCTGCGCGAGCGAGCCGAACAGTGCGCCGCGATGGCGGCGATGGACGCTTACGAACAGCAGGCCTGGGAACTGATCACCGGACCGCGCGTGCGCAAGGCTTTCGATCTCGATGCGGAACCGGCCTCGCTGCGCGAGCGTTACGGCTATCCGCCGCGATACAAAGCCCGCATGCGAGCAGGAGGCGATAACCCGGGTTGGAATCAGCGACTGTTGCTCGCGCGGCGTTTGGTTGAGGCGGGCGTGCGTATGGTCACGGTCGATCTGCGTTGGTGGGACACACACGACGACAACTTCTGGTCGCTGCGCAACGGTTTCCTGCCGCCTTTCGACCAAGCGTATTCGGCCTTAATCGAAGACCTCGAAACGCGCGGTCTGCTCGAAACCACGCTGGTCGTGGCGTGGGGCGAACACGGGCGCACGCCACGCATCAACAAGACGGCGGGGCGCGACCACTGGATGAGCGCGTTCAGCGCGGCGCTGGCCGGCGGCGGCGTGCAAGGTGGCCGCGCGATCGGCGCGACCGACAGCCATGCCGCCGCGGTGAAAGAAAATCCCAAGCATCCACAGGACGTGTTAGCCACGATCTATCGCCACTTGGGCGTGGACGCGAACGAACACTACGCCGACCACGCCGGCCGCCCGGTGCGCGTGTTGCCCTTCGGCGCGCCGATCGACGAATTGTTTTAAAAACGTTCTATCGAGAACGCTGATCCTCTAACGAATGCTCATATCGCAACTGATGCCGCCGGCCGAGGGCAGGTAGGCGTGGCGTGCGTAGTCGGTGACCATGCGATGGGCGCTGAATCGCCACGCCAGCGAGTTGATCGAATTCATCATCCGCTCGATCCATTCCTGCGGCAGGCCGTCGGCGTCGCGGTCGTAGAAGAGCGGGATCACTTCGTTCTCGAGCACGTCGTACAAATTCTCGGCGTCGCGCGCGTCGGTCACATCGTCTGAGACATGCTGCGTGCCATTGCCGATCGCAAAGCCGTTGCGGCCATTGTAAGCCTCGGCCCACCAGCCATCGAGAATCGATAGATTCAAACCGCCGTTGAGCACCACTTTCTGGCCGCTGGTGCCAGAAGCTTCGAGCGGACGCCGTGGGTTATTGAGCCACACGTCGACACCTTGAATCATGTGCCGCGCCACGTTGATTTCGTAATCTTCCAAAAAGACGAGTCGCCCTGCGAAGCGATCGTCGTGCCGCATATTGGAAATTTTCTTAATGAGCTGCTTGCCCGGCTCGTCGGCTGGATGGGCCTTGCCGGCGAAGATAAACTGCACCGGCCGCTGCGGGTTGTTGATCAAATCGCACAGCCGGTCCACATCACGCGAGAAGAGGTCGGCCCGTTTGTAGGTGGCGAATCGACGGGCGAAGCCGATCGTTAGCACGTTGGGATTGAGTACGCGGCGCGCCGCCTCGACAGTCTCTTCGCTTTCACCGCGGCGCCGGCATTGCCGCGCCACGCGACGGCGGACGAATTCGAGCAACAAACTCTTCAGCGCGTTGTGTGTTTCCCACAATTCGCCGGGTGGCACACTGAAAATCGCCTGCCAGGCCCCAGGATCGCCCATGTGCCGCATCCAGCCGGCCTCGAAATAGCGATCGTACAGCGTGTTCATCTGATAAGCGAGCCACGTGGGAATATGCACGCCGTTCGTGATGTGGCCAATCGGAATTTCTTCTTCGACACGCCACGGCCACAGATGCGCCCACATGCGCCGCGATACCTGGCCATGCAACGCGCTTACCGCGTTGGCGCGGCGCGAAAGCTTAAGCGCCACAACGGTCATGCAGAACGACTCGCTTTCGTTCTGCGGTTCGACTCGGCCCAGGCCCATCAGGTGCTCATAAGAGATTCCCAGTTCGTCGCGCAACGGGCCGAGATGCTCTTCGATCAACCCGCCATCAAAACGATCGTGGCCGGCGGGAACGGGTGTATGCGTGGTAAAGACCGTGCGTTGGGCGACTTCGCGCAGGGCGTCGTCGAAGCTCATGCCGTCGTCGTGCATGCGTTCGCGAATCACTTCCAACGGCGCGAACGCGCTGTGGCCTTCGTTCAAATGATAGACGCCCGGCGTAATTCCCAGGGCGCGCAGCGCCTTAACACCGCCGACACCCAACACGAGTTCCTGGCGGACGCGCGTGCGATGGTCGCCGCCGTAGAGCCGGCTAGTCAACTGCCGGTCGTGCGGGCTGTTGCCTTCCACGTCGCAATCGAGCAGGTAAAGCTTGACTCGGCCCACATGCATCAACCAGACCTTGGCCTTCAGTTGGCCGTCGCGCGTGTTGATCGATACGGTGATCGGCTGACCGTCGGCGTCGACGGCTGGCTCCATGGGTAGATTGTGGACCTGTGTGTCGAGATACTCTTCTTGCTGGTAGCCGTCCTCGTCCAACTGTTGCTTGAAATAGCCCTGGTCGTAGAACAGGCCAATGGCGACCAGCGGAAGCCCCAGGCCGCTGGCGCTCTTGATATGGTCACCGGAGAGCAAACCCAGGCCGCCAGAATAAATCGGCACGGATTCGTGCAAACCGAATTCCGCGGAAAAATAAGCAACCGGATGCGCGCCGAGCACACCGGCGTGCGTGTTGCCCCAGGTGTCTTCGTTCGAGTTAAGATACTCCTTCATGCGGCGATAAGCCTGGTTAATGCGAGTAAAGAGCACCAACTCGGTCGCGCGTTCGGCCAGTCGCTCGGGTGTGAATTCGCGAAGCAGCGCGATGGGATTATGGTCTAACTGGCGCCAACGCACCGGGTCCAGATCGCGGAACAAATTGACCACGTCGGGATGCCAGCTCCACCACAGATTCTTGGCCAGAGCGGAACATTTATCGTAGAGCGAGCCGGGCGAAAGCTCGATCAGCGCCGGTTCACTAACTTTGTCGGGAGCGATGGTCGAAGCGCACATAATTTAGAAATCCTCACAATGCTATTATCGAATCGCCGAACCATGGCGCGACTGCGCCGGGGGCGAATTGATGAAACGGTAAACGTACGATCGCAAATGCGTTGCGCACAGCCCTCGGATTATACGCATTTGAATTTATGTGGCGAGACCAGTCCCAGCCGCCTTGCCCGGTCTTCTTTAATTGCGTATTTTGCAATATCCCTGGTCATCCCAACTGCGTCTAGCATTTGGTCCGTGCAACTTTTCACCTGCGTTCCGCCAGCCGAAACGGCGTAACACGGAATAGAGCTATGATTCAATCGCCCGACGATCCCGAATTAGAAGCATTGTGCCAAGCGCTGGCCGAACATGCGACGCAACTCGACCGCGACGGTGCGTGGCCGGCCGAGCAGCTCCGCTTGTGTGGCGAAGCCGGCGTGTTTCGCTGGTTCTTGGCGCCCGAATGGGGAGGACTCGGCTGGAGCGGCTACGATATCGTGCGCGGGTACCTTCGCTTAAGCGCTGCGTGCCTTACCACGACGTTTGTCATTACCCAGCGTAGCGGCGTCTGCCGGCGTCTGTCGGATAGCGATAACCAGGAAATTAAACAGCGCTGGCTACCCTCGTTGGCCACGAGCGAAAAATTCGCAACTGTGGGCATCTCGCATCTGACGACCAGCCGCCGTCATCTTAAGAAACCCGTACTGCGGGCCGAGC
>JAGQOS010000166.1 GCA_020427265.1 Planctomycetales bacterium | reverse complement strand
CGTGTTCGCTACCCAGTGGAACGGCGCCGATCAATCGGAACTGTTCCGCAAGGAAGACGGCAACAACCGGTTACTGCTTTCGTTCCAGAGCCAGGCGAACATCGATCATACGATCATTCCAGGCGCCGTCGACGCGCCAGGTATCAGCTTCGGCATCAACGATGGCGCCGGCTACGCCGAACTCGACGTGCCGTTCGATGGGCTCGCCGGCCGGCCGACCTTGGCCGAAGTGGCCGATGGCAGCCCGCACCATATCATCGCGACCTACGACGTGGCGAGCGGCCAGAAACGCATTTGGCTCGACGGCGTGTTGATCGGCGATCAAATCCGTTCGCCCGGCGTGCAGATGATCAGCGGCGGCGGGGTCAATGCATTCATTGGCAGCAGCAACGGCACGGGCGAGCCGTTCGACGGCGTGTTGGACGAAGTGGCGATCTACGACCGCGCCCTCGACGACACCAGCATCGCCGAACATGCCAATCTGGTTGCCGCGCTGGCCGCGTTCTCGCCGACCTACGTCGACCCGATCCTTTCGACCGGCTGGGGCACGTCGACCTATCCCGCGCCAACTGCACCGCCGACCCCGCTTAATAACACGTCGTTCTTCACGCAGACCGAAGGCGCTTCGGCCGAATGGATCGCGCCGCGCAGCGGCCCGACAAATGTCGAGGTAAGCTGGTCGGCGCACGACAATCGCAACACGAACGCGCGCTACGACATCTACATCGACGCCGATCTTGTGCCCGAGTTCTCGGTCGATGTGAACCAACGGCTCACGGCCGATGGCACGGCTGTTGGCGGCACGATCACCTGGAGCGATTGGCTCTCGCTGGGCCATTTCGACATGATCGCCGGTGTAAGCCGCGTGGTGCTCGCGCACGACACGGCGACCGGCACCGGCAATACGATTGCCGATACGGCCCGCTTCGCGGAAAGCCACGATGTGGCCGACTTTGTCGACGACTTCAGCGAACGACAGAATCCGAACCTCGGTTGGCAGTTCGACCGCACGTCGGGCGGCGCCGACCCGGCGAATCCGGCCAACTGGCAAGGCGATGTCAGCGAGCATTTGGCCACTGGGTGGCGCGTGGGCGACGCCAATCCGTTCAAGATTCAGTTCGTGCGCTCGGCCGATGGCACGATCAGCTCGACGACCATTGCCGAAGAGCTTCTCAACGCGGCGACCGCGACAGGGCCCGTGACGATTTCGGCCGGCACGTACAACATTACCGACGTGATTGATACGGAAATCGACCTGATAAATTACGATCCAGGCGGAAGTTTTGGGAACGACAATCCTTATCCGAATGACCCGAATAGCACGCTGGGTGACCAGAGCCGCATCATATTGGCGGCCGATGCTCGATTCTTCGTACCTGCGGGAACCTACACAGTTGCATTTGGCAGTGACGACGGCGGTTTCATTCGCATTCCCGGCGTCACGTTCACTTCGGTCTTTAACCACACGGGCGTGGGCGGCGCGGGGACCAATGAGGTTCGCTGGGAAACCGGTCGCGGTCATGCCTGGACTGGTGGCACGTTCACGCTGGCCCAGGATACGCTACTCGACCTCGCAACGATGTTCTACGAGAACACTGGCGGCGACGATTTCGAAGTCGCCGTTGCCCCGGGCATGCAGCCCGGTTTCGACATCAACACGTATGCCCTGCTCCAAGACGGCGTGCTCGGGTGGTCGGCGGCCGATCCCAACTACCAGATTGGCGATCCCGGCGAAGCGACCTGGGCCGCGACGGCCGATCAGCATACGATCATTTCCTACACAATTCAGCCAGGCGAGCCGAGCGGTGTGCCCTATGTGCTGCGCGATTCGTATCTGAAGAAGGTCAACGCCAACGGTAGCGTCGATGTGAAGCTCTACGTGCGCGACGCTAGTGCCGGCACAACGCGGCTGATCGAAACGTTTACCGTTTCGAACACGAATCGTATCTCGATGGACCGCGCGCTCGGCGTGCTCGACGAAGGCGACATGGTCTTCGTCGCGGTGCAAGGCAACGGTAACTCGGATGATAGCGCCGTGCGGCTCGACTTCACGCTGCGTCAAGATTTGCCCGAAGGCGTGGCCGGCGCGATCAACCCGGTTTCCGTGCTCGTCTTGAACGACGACGATTCGCCGAACACCGAAGCGCGGCTGGAGAACGTGCAGATTTCGATGATGGCCAACGAAGGCGCTCCGGTCACACTGACCGGCGACATCGTCGACCCGAACACGCGCGACACGTTCACGCTGATGGTCGACTGGGGCGACGGCACGTTCCAAACGTTCGATTACCCGGCCGGCTCAACCAGCTTCAGCGAAACGCACATCTATACCGACGAAGATCCCAGCGGTACGAGCAGCGACCAGTACACGGTCATCGTTTCGATTGTCGATCACTCGACCGCGCCGACCGGCGGGTTGGCCCCGGTGACAAATCCCGGTGGCATCGATGCCGGCTTGCTGTACCATCTCGACGCGGCCACCGGCGTGATCGAAAACGGCGGCGCGGTTTCGGCGTGGGAAGATCAGTCGGGTGCGGGGAACGACTTCCTGCAAGCGAACGCCGATCGTCAGCCGCTGTACGTCGCTTCGGGCCTCGGCGGGAATAACTTGCCGCTGCTTCGCTTCGACGGCGCGAATTTCCCCAATGGCGACAACCTTGTCCTCACATCGCCTACCGGGGTTCAATCCGTCATCATCGTGAACAACACGCTCAGCTATGCGAAAGGCCTTTCGGGTATCTGGGGTATCGACAACGCAGACACCGGTATCCGCTCAAACACGGCGGGACAATGGGTCAACCCGGACAACGGCGGCAGTTTCACCAATCCGGCAGGCAGCAGCATTGCTGTCAATGGATCTGTCTTCACCGGTAACGCCACGCAGCCCGCAGGCACCGACGCGATTCTTTCCGCCACTCGCAGCACAACGCTAAACCTCGGAACTACGGGCCTTGGCAACTACTTCCGCTCCAATACTTCTGGCGGACGTGAGTGGACGGGCGAGATCGGAGAAGTGCTCGCCTTCGATCGCGAACTCTCGCGCGCTGAGTTGCAGTTGCTCGAAAACTATCTGAGCGCGAAGTTTGGCATCACGATCGCCAACGATATCTATGCCGGCGACAACGCCGCGCAAGGTGACTACGACTACGACGTGTTCGGCGTGAACAACGCCTTGGCCGTCGTGGGGCCGCCGCTCCAGGTGCAATTCGAGCAAGCGACGGCCGCCAACGACCAGTCGGGTTGGGATGTGTTTACGAGCGGCGCCCCGCCGGTCAACGGCACGATCAGCAGCGGCGCGTTCGCCGGCGTGAGCTTTACAGCTACAGGAACGCATACGCGCTCGCACACGACGGCTGGCTACCAGGCGGTCAATCATACCGACGGCAACCTCGATAATCTCCTGAGCGGCGGCGTGTTGTCGAACGATACGAATGTGAACGTTACCTTAACGCTCAATGGTTTGCCCGACGGCGACTACACGATCACGACGTATCACCATACGCCGTATGGGCCGTCGAACAGTGTCAACTTCGACGTGCGGCTGACCGACTCAAACGTGACCGATTCAACCGTACAGTCGAGCGTCGCTTCAAGCATTGGCGGGACGGTCACTTCGGCCGACATTACGAAGGTTGTGACCTCGTTTACCGTGAGCGGCGGCGACTCGGTCACGCTCACATTCGATCCGCTGAACGCGGCCGGTGGCGACCATTTGAACCTGAACGGGTTCGAACTCGCGGCGGGCGCCGTCGGCGCGGGAATCTCGTACTTCCCCTTCTCGGGCGACGCCGATTCGGGCATCAGCGCCGAAAAGACGTACACGCATGCCATCGACTTCGGCAATCAAACCGGCTTCCCGACCGCTACGATCAACGGCGTGGTGTTCGCCAACGGCAGTGTGGGTGCATTCCCGGGAGCGGCTGGCACATCACAAACCGTGGGTACGGGAACCAGCACAATTCCGATCAATCACGATGGCGGTCAAGCCGCCGCCATCCCGTTTGCCGGCGAGCAGGTCAACGATCTGATCGGCGACATGATCTACGGGGCGGCCAACGGTCAAATAACACTTACTGGATTAACACCCGGTCAATCGTATCGCCTGACGCTCTACAACCGGCAATGGGGGCCGAGCGACCGCTCGCAGTCGATCGGCTTTAGCACCGACGGCGTGCCCGGCGCCGAACATTCGGGAACCTTCAACCCCGATAACGCGACGCAGCCCGATCCAGGCCTCGGCTCGGCGAATCAGCCGTTCGCCTTGGTCTACGACTACACGCTTTCTCCGGGCGTGACGACGCTCACGATTGATATCGATCAGTTGGGCGCGGGAACCTACCACCTGTACGGACTGACAAACGAGCTGACTGCCGGCACCGGTGGCGACGACCTAAGCAGCGGCAACGCCGGGTTGCACATCGAGGCGACCGGCGGCACGCTCAATTCGGGCGAGTCGGTAATGGCCGGGCATCGCACGCCGGTCAGCGACCTCACGATGGCCGACGCTCCGGCCATGTTGCGCCGCTGGGAACGCGTGTGGTTCGTCGACAAGACAGGCGATGTCGACGTGCGGCTAACGTTCGACGCATCAGAAGCCGGCATGGCGCCGACCTCGGGACCCTTCTCGTTGCTCTACCGCGCGGCGAATAGCGGAAGCTTTGTCGATACGGGCCTGCTGGCCTCGGTGAGCGGCGATGAAGTGAGCTTCCTCGTGCCCAACGCTACGTTGCAAGACGGCTATTACACGCTGGGCATCGGCACGTCGACAACGACCCTGACCACGCTGATCAAGAACGTCGACCCGCAGATTACGAACCTGGCCGCCACGCCGATGATCAACGAAGACGGCACGGTAACGCTGGTCGGGCAGATCGTCGATCCCAGTCCGGATGACACGTTTACCGTCGATGTCGACTGGGGCGACGGCACGGTCGAGACCTTCACTTACCCGGCCGGCACAACCGCCCTGGCCGAAACACATCGCTACCTGGACGACACGCCCACGGGCACGCCACAAGACACGTTCGTCATTTCCGCGACGATTCGCGACGACGACTTTGTCGCCGCCAACGCGTTCGACATTCGTTTCGTGCGCACGTCGGGCGGCGTGGTGAGCAATACGACCGAAGCCGAGGCCGTGTTGGCCGCCGCGACAGCGACCGGGCCGCTCAACGTAGGCGGCGAGAACTTCAACGTCGACGATCTTGGCTCATCAACGGCCAATGTGGTCGACTATGCCGGTGACGCGGGCGACTTCGGCGTCAACAATCCATATCCTGGCACGGGTCCGAACGATCGCATCATCATTCGCGCCGACGGCCGTTTCCTCGTGCCGGCCGGCACGTACACGCTTTCGTTGGGCAGCGACGACGGCGGATTCATTCGCATTCCCGGCGTTACGTTTAGCTCCGTGTTCAACTCGGTGCTCCCGGCCGGCGGCGATGAAGTGCGGTTCGAAACGAATCGCGGCCACGATCATACCGGTGGCACGTTCACGCTCACGGAAGATACGGTTCTTGACTTCGCGGCCATGTTCTACGAGAACGCTGGCGGCGATTCGTTCGAGGTCAGCATTGCGGCGGGAACACAGGCCGATTTCAACGCAAGTTTCCAGTTGCTTGGCAACGGCGTGTTGGGCTGGCAGTCGCTCAATGGCGGGAATACGGCGCAAGCTTCGACGATAGTGAAGAACGTGGCGCCGTCGGCGACCGACCGCGCCCTGGTAACGACGAGCAACTTCCCCGGCATGACGAATGTCTTGCGAGACATTACCGACGTGGGAACGCTCGACACGCATTCGGTCGTGCCCCAGTCGTTCGCCACGGCGCTCGGCGCGTTGGTCACGATTGCGGCCGATGGCATGGTTACCTACGATCCGAATGGCCGCTTCGATGCGCTGCCGGTTGGCGGCACGGCGACCGACACGTTCGTGTTCCAGATCATCGACGACGACGGCGGCATCGGTACGGGCCGCGTGAACGTCACGATCAACAACCCGGCCTTCACGCTCATTCAAACAGGCGGTCTGTCGCCCAACGGCCTGACACTCGAGCCGAACTCGGATCTGGCGGGCCAGGAAAATGTTGCCTTGGCGTCTCAGGGAGGCATGAGCTTCTCGCAAACCCACCTCGCGCCGATTGGCGCTCGCACGTTCGAGCACCCGCGAGTTATTGACGGACTTTACGCTCAGAACAATCCGGTGGTGCAAGAGCCGTGGATCGCCGGCACGACCGAGAAAACATTTGTCGGTGTGAAGTTCGTTCAGGGCGAGTCGATCGACAAGCTCGCCTTCCAAATGCAGTTCGACGGCCGCAGCGAAGCGCTGTTGCAATTCCAATACACGACCGACGATTTCACCGGTGTCGACTTGGCCGAACCGGCCGCTCCCGTCGACAGTTTGGACTGGCTGCCGATCGGCTCGGTGGAAATTACCGACGCCACCGGCGGCACGCGGCGGCTCTACAGCTTCCCGCAGCTCGACGGCGTGACCGGCGTGCGGGCTCTGGTGATTTCAACGAACCAGGAGGCTGCGATTGCCGAGTTGGAAATCTACTCGGTCGCCGATCAGTCGTTCTACGATTTCGAATTGGCCGACTACTCGGTGATCGAAGGCGACGATGTTCATACGGAACAAGTCGTGCGCGTGTTGCGCAGCGGCGACTTGAGCAAGACCACGTTCGTCGACGTGGTGCTCGGCCCCGGCGCCGTCGATCCGGCGACCGACAATGTCGATTACAGCGCCCGCAGCGTGCCGCTCGTATTCGCTCCGGGCGAAACCGAAAAGATCGTGCCGATCGAAATCTTTGGCGACCTGTTGACCGAAGCCGACGAGACGGTCCGCCTGTCGTTCGGTAACTTTACCGGTGTCGAAACACTTTCCAACGGCCTGATGGGCCTATGGGAATTCGAAGGCGGCAACGCCAACGATCTGTCGGGCAATGGAAACAACGGCACGCTCTTCGGTCCTGCGGCGTTTGGCGCCGGTGTGGTCGGCGAAGCGCTCTCGTTCGACGGTGTCGACGACTACATCGCGCTCGACATGGAGCTGACCGGTCAGAACTCGCTGCCGACCATGTCCGCCTCGGCCTGGTTCAACAGTAGCAAGACGCTCGGCGGCACGATGAACGACCAGTGGGCGTTCCTCGACTTTGACCGTAGCGATTGGTTCAACTTCTACCTGCGCGACGACGACGGCTCGATCGGGTTCTCGACGGCGGCCGAAGGTTCGGCCGTGCACGATATGTCGAGCAATCGCACGAGTCTGAACGATGGCCAATGGCATCATGCCGTTGTGACTTACGACGGCGTGAACAAACGCATCTACATCGATGGGCAACTCGATTCCGTCGTGTTCGATCCGCACAACGGGCTCGGCCTCGGCACGGTCAATCCTCGCTTCGGCATCATCGGCGATGGCAGCGAAGCGACTGCGTTTAACGGCGCTCGCAATAATTTGTACTACGAAGGCCTGATGGACCAGGTGGGGATGTGGGGCCGGGCTTTGACCGGCGCCGAAGTCGCCGCGCTTTATGGCGGCGCGTCGGGCATGGATATTCTCTCGGCCGTCGGTACCGGCGCTGCCGGCGCGGTGCAGCCGACATCGATTTTGACGATCGTCGACGACGACACCATCGAATACGATTTCACGCGGCCCGATTTCTCCGACCTCGAACAGGATGCGACCCACACGTCGAACGTCGTGCTCTTGAATCGCACCGGGCGCGTCGATCTCGCTTCGAGTGTCGATGTGGTCATTACACCGGTGGGCGCCGATCCGGCCACGCTCAACGTCGATCTCGATGGCGCGACGATCACGCTCGATTTTGCCCCGGGTGAAACGCAGAAGCAGGTGCCGTTGACGATCTTTGGCGAACTAATCGGCGAAGCCGACGAAACGGTTGAGCTGAGTTTGACCAACTTCCGCCTGGGCGTTGTGGCCCAGCCGCGCAACGTGTGGACGGGCGACAGCGCGCCGGCTTCGCCACTGGCCGGCGGCGAAGTATGGACCGACATCATTAGCGGCCGCGACTACACGGTCAATGCGACCGAACCGCTGTTGAGGCTGCTGCCGACTGCCGGTACACGCCATGAAAACCTGCCCAGCCGCGCCTTCTCGAAAACCGGCGACGGCTCCTATCTGACCGGGCCCGGCACGATGGGCCTAACCGGCGGCGCTGCGTTCGAGATTTGGTTCGATAGCACATTGGCCGATGCAGGCGAGAACTGGTCGCTATTTGAAACTGGCGGGGCCACGCTCGGCACGTCGCTCACGATCGGCAACGCCGGGTTGATTGGCGACGACACGGCCGCCGGCCGGTTCGACGATCTGCGTTTCACGATCAAGGGTTCGGGCGGCTCGCTACCCGACGGCACGATTACGGTTGACCTGCCCAACGATTGGAATAGCGACTTCGTGCAGATTCTTGGCGTTTACGATCCCGATGCCGCCAACGGCGGCGCGGTTGTGTTGTATCTCAACGGACGCGAAGTGGGCCGCACCGAAGGCACGGGCCTGATCAACTACGACGGCACCGACGGCACGGCCGTGTTCGGCGAATTCAACGACGTGGGCGGTAACAACCCGGCCTTCGATCCCGACGTGCAGCGCGCCCAGGGCGACGTGGCGCTGTTGCGGCTCTACGACGAAGCGATGAGCGCGACCGACGTGCTGCATACGTTTAGCAACGTTTCCGGGCATCTAGGACAGGCCGGCGCGACGCAGCCGACGACCGTGTTCACGATTGTCGACGACGATGCGATCGATTACACGTTCGATCGGCCCAATTACGATGTCGACGAACTCGACGCCACGCATACAGTCAACGTGGTGCGCGTGTTCCGCAATGGCCGCACCGATATGGTCTCGACGGTTGATCTCGTGCTCACGTCTGGCGCGCCCAACGGCGCCACAATCGGCGGCGACATTCAGTCGGGGCCGGTCACGCTCATCTTCCAGCCCGGCGAAACCGAGAAAATCGTGCCGCTCGATATCTTCGGCGATTACGAAATCGAACCGAACGAAGTGGTCAACCTATCATTCATCAATTCGTTCATTGGCACGGTCGCCGATCCGAACTCGATCGCCGGTGGCGCGGTGCTCTGGCTCGACGGTTCCGACGTCGATGGCGACGGAACGCCCGGCGGCGCGTTTGTGGGCGGCACGACCTGGGTCGACAAGACCACCGACGCCAGCCTGGCGAACATCAGCCAGGCTACGGCCGCGAATCAGCCGACGGTCGTCAACGGCGGGGCGAATTTTAACGGGCTCGATGTCGTGCAATTCGACGGCGCCAACGACAGCATGGGCAATGCGGTCACCCCCTTTACGGCGCGCACGGTGTTCGTCGTCTTCCGTGCTGAGACCGGCTTGCAGCAAGGCGGCGACTTGGCCCAACTGTGGGGCAACTATGACGGCGGATTCCAT
>JAGQOS010000165.1 GCA_020427265.1 Planctomycetales bacterium | reverse complement strand
GGGAGCCATGGGCCGCCAGTTCGTTGTAGATCGCCTGTGCATCCGCGCCGTCGACCGTGCCGTTGCCGTCGACATCGAGCGGATTCTCCGTATTCTGCAGCGGCGGCGCCGGCGCAGCGATGGAAATGCCCGTCGAACCAAACGTGATCTGGTCGAGCGGCACCGCATCGACACTATCGAGGATCGCGGTCTCGTTGCCCACGGGGAATTCCGTCTGGTTCGTCGTGAAATCCATCATGCCGCCAGCCAAGGCGGTGAATTCGAACTGCAGGAAGAAGACCGGCGTCGTGCCAATATTGTCGGTCGTGATTGCTGTCGACGACGCTTCGTCGATGAGTCCGGGAATACCGGTTTGGTTGGTCGGCGATCCATCGGCTGTGGAATCGCCATAAATAGTCGTATCGCCGTGAACCAGGCTGCCGTCGATGATTTCGATCAGGCTGGCGTCGTATAGGATGTCGAACACGGCCTGGAAGACACCGCGGGCCTGCCCGGGCGAATCGCCGCGCAGATCTTGTACAAAGATTTGCAACGTGACCGTATCGCCGATGACAAAGTCGCTGGTCTCAACGCCGTCGTTGAGCGTAACCAACGTGATCCCGACCAGATCGGCCTTCACGACATCGATCAGGACGTTGGCCGTATCCATGCCGCCATCGGGATCGGAAATCGTGTAGGTAAACGTATCCGGGCCCTCGTAGCCTGCGTCGGGCCGATAAGTCAACATCGTGCCGCCGGAGACGGAAACCGTGCCGTGGGCTACTTTGATGTCGTTCGCCCCAACGGCGAGGCCGTTGATTTCGACGATCGTGAAGGTCTCGGCCGGATCGGGATCCGACAAGTCATTCGCCAGCACGTCGAACAGGTTGTCGCCGCTGTTAATGATGACTTCGAACGAGTCGTCGACGGCCATCGGATTGTCGTTCAAGTTATTGATCGTCACGGTCACCGTGCCGACATCCGTGCCGCCGTTGAATGTATCCTGGATCGTGTAATCGAACGTTTCCGTGCCCTGGACGTCGGGCGCGGGTTGGTAGGTGACGAACAGGCCGTCGGCCGGGTCGATCGTGATCGTGCCGCCTTGGCTGCCCATGATGGTGCCATCGCCGCTGGTGTCGACGATGATCAGCGTGCCGCCGATGTCGGCGGCGTCGTTATCCAGCAAATCGAACTGCGTGGGGCCCGAGTCTTCGTCGACCGTGAATTCGTCGTCGCGCGCCCGCGGCAGGAAGAGCGGCTCCACAATAATCGTAACGGTCGCCGTCACCGGGGCGCTGCCGGCATCGTCGTCGGTAACCGTGTAGGTAAAGGTATCGACGTCGAAGAAGTCGGCATTAGGCGTGTACCGGATGGTCTGCGCGACCATGTCGAAATCGACCGTTCCGTTGGCCGGCTGCGTTACGCTCAATAATTCGAGCGTGGCGCCGGGGAACGGTTTATCGTTGGCGAGCACGTCGATGAGGTTGTCTTGCGAGCCTTCTTGCACGGTGAACGTGTCGCGACGCGCTTTGGGGAAACCGGGCAGATCGACATCGACGATCACGTGGGCTTGCGCCGTGGTCGTGCCATCGGAGATGGTGTAGTCGAACTCGTCTCGCTCGCCTTCGCTGTTGGAAGCTGGCCGGTAAATTACGCTCATCCCGTCGGCCGCAATGCGCACCGAACCTCCGAAGCCCGGAGGCGTGGCGAGATTGATGATCGTCAGCGTTTCGTTGGCGTCGGGCAGAATGGAGTCGTTGGCGAGCACATCGAGGTCGACTTCCAACGGGATGCCGTTGACATCTTCGGCGTATTCGGCGAAGAGCAGGTCGTCGTTGGCGATCGGCGGATCGTTTCTTGATTCGACCGTAACGGTAACCGTCGCCTGATGCTGCGCCCCATCGGGATCTTCGATGGTATAAGTAAACGTGTCCGTACCAAAGAAGTTTGGCGGCGGAGTATAGAGTACGGCGACGCCGCCGCTGGCCAGTTCGACCTGCGCCTGCGGCGTGTTCGACCTGGCGGATACGACGCGCAGGAAGTTCTTCTCGATCGCCGGGTCGGGATCGGACAGGTCGTTGGCCAGAACATCGATCGGCGCTTGGATCGAGTCTTCGGGAACCGTAACCATATCGTCGACCGCCGTGGGCGGGTCGTTCACGTTTTCCACGAGCACGGTGACCGTGGCCGTACTGGAGCGTACCCCGTTAGTCATCGTGTAAGTGAAGGTATCGGAACCGAAGAAGTCATCGGCCGGGCGATACGCTATCAAGTCATTTACGATCATGACCGTTCCGCCTTGGGCGCTCTGGCTGGGCGCGCTTTCGATGCGGTTCGTGCCGCCCGCACCGACGTTGATGTCGTTCAACAGCACATCAAACGTGGAAGTTCCGGAATCTTCGAGAATTTCGAAAGTGTCGTCGATCGCTTCGAAACCGATGACGTTGATATCGGTCATGCCGTAGAGAATGTCGCGTGGATTGATGTCGGTCGCCGGGCTGGGCAGAACGACGGAGTTGAGGAACTCGTCGGCCTGCTCGCCGATGAACGAAACGATGCCCGTGTCGGTGGCCGTAAACTCGATGCTGAAGAGCAATTCTTCCAAGAATCCGGGCGGATTTTCGAGATCGAGGAGGCTCGAACCCATTTCATCGAGCACCGGAGGAACGGCTGTGATGTTATTGCGCGGCGAGCCGTTTTGCGCCCCGTAGAGCGGACCATCGACGCGCGAACCGTCGACCACGCTCACGCGCAATTCGTCGTAGAGCACGTCGAGATAACCCTGCAGCACGCCGCGCGCCTCGCCGGCGCCCGGCGCTCCGCGCAGGTCGTGGGCGTAGACTTCGAGCGTGAAGTTCTGGCCGCGATTGACCGTTGGGATGACCTCACCCGTGATGCTGTCGACCGTTTGCAGGCGGAATTCGACGAGGGCCGTCGGCTCCTGGATCAAAATCGTTACGGTCGCCGTATCGGTCAAGCCATCGGAATCGACGATCGTGTAAGTGAACGTTTCCGTGTCGCCGCCTACAAGCGTGCCGGCCGGCGTGTAGATCAGCGCCAGACCGCCGTCTTCGATCGTCACCATGCCGTCGGCGGGCTGCGTAACGTCGGTAATCGTGAGCACATCGGCCGGATCGGGCGCCGACGTGTCGTTGGCGAGCACGTTGAGTCGTACGCCTTGCGCGCCTTCGAGCACGTTGATCTCGTCGTCCACCGCATCGGGCGGATCGGGCAGATTTTCGACGAATACTGTGACTGAAGCCGTTTCGAGCCCGCCCAGGCCATCGGAAATTGTGTAGCTGAATACATCGGTGCCGATAAAGTCGAGATCGGGCGTGTAGATGATGCGATCGCGTTCCAGATTCAACCGGGCGCGCGAGTTGGGGCTCTGCGCGATGTTTTCGATCGTGAGCGTGCCGCCTTCGGGCCCGAGCAGGTCGTTCCGCAGCACGTCGAATTCGTTCTCGACCGAGTCTTCCTCGACCGTGAACATGTCGTCGGCAGCCGTGAGCACCGGTTCGACCACGCGTAGCACAACCGTTGCGGTCGATTCCAGGCCGCCTTCGTCGCGAATCGTGTAGCTGAAGGTCTCCGTGCCTTCGAAATCGGCGACATCGCTCGGAGGCGAGTAGATGATCGAGAGCCCGTCGTCATCGATCTGAATTGATCCTTCCATGGCCATGGCGTCGAAGGCGACGATCGAGATGCTGTCGTTCGCGTCGGAGCCGGCCATGTCGTTGGCCAGCACGTCGAGCATCGAGTCGCGATCGTTAAAGGCAATCAATTCGTCGTCCACGGCGGTCGGGCCGTCGTTCACGTCGAGCACGTGAATTGTCGCCGTGGCGGTCGCTTCGTTGCCCACTTCGTCGCGCACCGTGTAGGTAAACGTGTCGGTGCCCACAAAGTCGGGATCCGGCGTGTAGAGCACCGTGCCGGGAAGCACTTCCAGCACGCCGTGGTCCAGGGCAATGAAGCCGGACGTGCCTTGCCCGTTGACGTCGACAATGAGAATCGTGTCGTTGTTGGGGCCCGGCGCGTCGTTGCGCGTGACATCCAACTCGTTGTCGGTCGAATCTTCGTCGACGCTGAATTCGTCGTCGCCGGCAATCGCTCCGGTTCGGGGGCCTTCGGTAAAGTAAACCTGGTAGTCTTCCACTTCGCCGGCCAGGGCGCGGCCCAAATAGTTGAAGTCGTATTCGTAACCGTAACGAATGCGGAAGACCGGTGCGAATTCGGGATTGACGACGACGTCGTCGGGAATCGTGTAGGTCAGCGTGTGGATGCCTTCGGTCAATTGCACATTGCGCAAGACCCATTCGCCGTCGTCTTTCCAGTCGCCGTCGCTGTTTAGATCGAGGAAACCTTGCAAGCGTCCGATCGGATGCCCGCCGGTGCGCACATCGACAACGATCTCGTTCACTTGGCCGATGATCTGGCCGTCGGTAAACGTGACACCATCGTCGTCGCCGAACGAATCTCCCAGTTGGAAACCCTCGAGATATCCGTGCGACGCGCCGTTGGAACTGGGCGACGTGGGATACGGTCTGTCGCGCGCGTCGCCGTAGTCGGCGTCGGCGCTCGCGACGTTGCCAAAGTCGATGTTCTTGGTCTTCTTGCCCGGATCGACTGTTACCGTGTGCGCCGGGCTGCGGCCGTTTTCCAGTCCGGTCGGCGCTGGGAAGGTTTGCTGCCAACCTGGTTGCACGTTCTCGCGCACTTCGTATTCGCCCGGACGCAGGCCGCTGATCTTGTAATAACCCGAACTGCTGGTGATAGCGGCCGGTTCACCGATGCCGATCCGGCCGTCGTTATTCACGTCGACATAGATCAGCACGCCGGCCAGGCCGGGTTCATCTTCGTCTTGCGTTTGGTTGCCGTTCAAGTCGTGCCATTTGTGGCCTTCGATCGATCCGTCCTGCAAGCGATTACCGAAGTCGATGCCGCTAACCACTCCGCCGGAAGTGAGTACGACCGAGTGGCTGCCCGACGACGGGAAGGTTTGTTCCCAGGTCGCCTGCATCACCTCGCGAATGCGGTAAGCCCCCGGATCGAGGTCGACGAGTTCGAAGACACCGTTTTCGTCGGTCACGTCCGAAGGTTCGTTGCCGTCGAGTTTGCCGTTGTTGTTCAGGTCGGCGTAGATGGTCCAGCCGCTCAAGAATCCTTCCCCCGAATCGCGGCGGCCGTTGGCGTTGTCGTCGTTCCATTTACGGCCGGTAATGTTGACCACGGGTTCTGGCGGCAGATCGAAAGCCTCGACGACTGTATCCGAGTTGGCGTTGCCGCCGTCGTCGGCCGAATAGCCGAAGCCGCGCCTAGCAAAGGCGGTCCAGATGGCCAGTTCGTTTTGTCCGCCGGTCAACATTTGGTCGGCGAGCAGGATGGCATCCCGGGCGTCGAGCATCGTCGGATTCGCCGGCTGCAGCTTCAAGCCGTCCATCACGAGTTGCAGCGCCAGATTGTTGCCGCCGGTGCCGTTGTACAGATCCGGATCAAAACCTTGCGCAGGGATCTGCCCTCCGTCGCCGTTGATCAGCAGCCAGTTCATGTCCCACAGGACCTGAGCCCAGATTTCGCCGGAGTTGTGGACTTCGTTGTTGGGGAATCCGCCGTTGAAGCTGCCATAGGTCAGCGGATTGATGTTCATGTCGAAGCTGTAGGGAAAGCGTCGCACGCCGACGTCAGTTGGCGCCTGGCCGAGCACGTAGTTGCCGATGGGGTAGGCGTCGAACTGCTGGTCGGTCGAGTTCTGGGCGAACATCAAGCTCCAAAAGTCGCTCCAGCCTTCTCCCATGCCGCCGCTTTGCAGCGCGGTAAGGGCGCCGGCGTTCGAGGGTCCGCCCGTCAGCCGGTTCGAAACGCCATGGCCGTACTCGTGGACGACAATGTCGTTTTCCATCGAGCTGTCGCGCGTGGGCGTGGTGAGCGTGAAAATGAATTGCTGCATGCGGCCAGGCGTGCCGTCGGGCGGCGTGAAGAAGTTGGCGTTGTTCGTGCCCGAGCCATCGAGTGCGTCGGCCCGCACGGCATCGCCGCCGAGGCCGCCGTTGCCGTAGTTGTTTTCCTGGAAGTTGCCGGCCGCCTCGGTGAATCCGTAGTGATAATGGATATCGTGCAGGATGTTGTTCACGTAGAATAGGTTCGTGATCGACGCATCTTCCGACACGTCGGCATCCATTGTTTGGTCCCACGTGAAGTCGAAGACCAGATTGCCCGCCGTGCCACCGCTGGGCCGATTGCCGCCGGTATCGTTGTCGTCGGCATCTTCCTGGGCAAAGACGTTGTTGCCGCGCGTGTCGGTGAAGTCGTCGCCCGCCACGCCGTCGGTATCGTGCCAGCCAAACGGCGAAGCGACCGAATCGGCTGGGTCGGTGATCAGCGAACGGTTGCCGTCTTGCGGGCTGGCCAGGTTGTAATGAAACACGTTGTATTGCGCCAGGTCGGCGGCCCAGTCGACCAAGTGCAGCACGTCGCCATCCTGGGCGCTTACGCTAACATCAAACCAGTGCTCGCCATCGTCGGTCTGCACGTTGAGCTTCCAGGCCAATTCAACGCCGCCGCTAGGCGTGGGAACATAGACCAATTCCGAATCGACATCGCCGATGGCGAAGTCGGGGGCGGCCAACACGGTATGCTGCGCAAAACCAAACGGCGCATTCACGATCTGAGGATTGCTGGTGAGCGAATCGTCGATCGCCGTAGCAAACGAAGAGAGCGCCGCCGACGCGCTAATGTTCGGCTCGAGCACCAGCGGTTTCTGAATCGAGCTGATCCCACCCAGGAACGAACTACCAACGCTGAGCACTTCGCCCTGGGGCGAAATGTTAACATTGATGTCGGCGTTCACCACTTCGAGTCCATGTAGCATTTGCCGGAAGTAAACGTGCGAAACTCCCGTGTGCTCGCTGGTATAGAAGTCGCTGACAACGCCTAGCGAAACATCGGCCGAAGATAACCCAAGCTGTGCGGCGTTGTTCTGCAAGTAGAGCGACGCGATCTGCTGCGGACTTCCCAACTGCGGAGCGCTAAGCGTACCACCCAGGTTCTGCAAATGGGTTTGTGTCGGCAACGCGTTTGCTTCGACCATCAAGTGCAGCAGATCTTCATCGTGCGAGTGAACGCCGGTTTGCGTGTCGCCGCCGCCGGGCAAAGAATTCCCGTTGTCGTCGACGCCGCCAGGCGTAGCGGTCAAGAGCGTGCGCGTCTCGAGATTTTCGATTCCAAGACGGCTGCGCGAACGTAGACGCTGCGAGGCCTTCGAGAGCCGTTTCGAGCGCGATTTGCCCAACGCACCTAGAGAGTTGAAAAGCACGGTGTATACCTCTTCGCCGCAGTGTTCCGAGCCACCCGATTCCTGGCGTTCCGAGCCAAAAAGGGGCGGAAATAGGGAAATACACCGCACAAGCTACGCAAATTGCGCAGCTTGCGCGACTATTTGTGATCGTAGGATTTATACTAATCGCGCTCTCGGTAGGCGTCAAACTTTCGCGCAAAATAATGACGCTGGCCCGGGTTACGTCGATTATGAGGAATGCCGCGACGGACCTAAGACGCAATGAGTGCTGGCATAGTTCCCAAATCTGCTGGCCAGCCGCAAAATGCGCCATAAGGATGGGCAGCGATTACCTCAGGATAGCGGTTTTAGGGCTGCTTATTTCTGTCGGAACAGCGGTTCGCTCAATTGCTCGACCGTAACAAATCCAGCCAGTCGGTCGCTCTCATCGACCACGATGCCCAGCGGCTTGCCGGCCGCTTCCAACCGCATGAGAGCCACGATATACGGCTCATTTCCGCGGATTTTGAGCACCGGGTGAACCTGAAGCGGTTTCTTGGGGCCCAGGTGCGCTTCGAGCGTGCGAACAAATCCAGCCGGATTGGTCGCCGTTTTGTCGGGCGCTTCGACGGGTATCATCGTGCACTGGAAGCGGGCGGCCAGGCTCAGCACATCGGCGGGCGACGCGTCGCTACGAACTGTCGGCAGCCGGCCGGCGGGCAGCATGAAGTCGCGGACCGACTTGTTAGCCAGCGAAAACATACCCTGGGCCAGCGCCCGCTGCGCGGGGCTGAGAATGCCCGCCTCGTGACCCTCGTCGAACACTTGCTGCAGTTGTTTGCGTGCCAGTAGCAACTGCACCGGTGTGGGCGCCTGGCCTGCAAACCGTTCCAGCAGTTTGCTCAGCGCCCACAGCAGCAGTGCCGCCGGGGCAAATAGGACGGTAAAAACAAGCAGCATCGGCCCGCAGCGTCGCAGCAATCGGTTGGGGGCCAGGTAGAACAGGTTTTTCGGTGCGAGTTCACCATATACGAAAAGCACCGGGGCCAGCACGATCGGGGCCAGGAGCCCCGGCCAGAACGCCTGCGGGCCGTAAACGAGTTGCGTCGCCATGACGGTTGCGAGCGAGACCACGTAATTCGCCACATTGTTCCCCACGAGCACAGTCGCCACGAACAGCGGCGGTTGGTTCGTCAGGGCTAACAATCCGCGGGCGATCGGATCGCCTCCGAGGCCGTCGAGCACGAGCCGGACGCGATTGAGGCGATAAAACCCGGTTTCCGAACCGCTGAAAAAAGCGCTGCCGACGATGCCGAGTACGAGCAGAACGAGGGCCAGGATCATGTCCGGTCCTCCGCCGTCGGGAGTCGACGGACGTCGACCGTCATGTCGCCGCGCGGCCCGACTTCGATAACTTTCCAGGCGAAGCCGCCAAATTCGACTTCGTCTCCCGGCGCTGGAAATGCCTGCAATAATTCTTGCATAAGCCCGGAAACGGTCACGCCGCGCGACTCGGACAGGCTTTTTTCGAGATGCTTCGACACGCGGCGCAGGCTCGTCATGCCATTGATTCGCCAATGGTCGTCGCCCAACCGCTCGACTGGCGATTGATGAAGCAGCCTTTCGCTACGAGCCGAATCGGCCGCGAAAAGCGAGGCGACAATATCGTCGAACGTAATGATGCCGATCGTTTCGCCAAATTCATGCACGACCGCCGCAACACGCCGATTCGACCGTCGCATTTCCTCGAACACTTGGGCCGCCGACGTGCACCAGGGCACGTAGACGATCGGTTCGGCGAGGCGGTCGAGCCGTTTTTGCGGGAGGACCGCGATGCGTTGCACCGGAATGGCCGCGGCGATATCGTCGCTGTCGGGTTCAGTAACCAGCACGTAGCCGCTGGGCGGCAACGTTCCCTTCAAGTCGGACAACGAAACCGGAGAGGCAAACGACAGGCACTTCGTGCGCGGGCGCATCAGTTCGTCGGCGCGAATATCGGAAAGCGCCACGATGTTCTGTAGCAAACGGCGTTCTTGTGCTACTAAATCGGCATCGGAAGTTGACAATTCAATCGCTCGTTCCAGATCGTCGAGTTGCAGATACGGTTCCGTTTGAAACTTCGGCCAAAAAATCCGCCGCGAGGCGAGCACGATCGCGCCAAAGGCCGGAATCA
>JAGQOS010000164.1 GCA_020427265.1 Planctomycetales bacterium | reverse complement strand
TGTCGTACACGCGCAGCGGCGTGTTGATTCCGGCCGAAGGCCGGCCGTCGCGGGTGTTCGCGCAGTTGTTTCTTGAAGGGTCGGCGGCCGAGAAGGCGGCCCACATGCGGCGAATCAAAGACGGCCAAAGTATTCTCGATCTAGTTGGCAACCAAACCCGCGCCATTCAACGTCGCACCGGGCGCGAAGATCAGCAAACGCTCGATCAGTACTTCGAGAGCGTGCGTGAATTGGAACAGCGGCTCGCCAGCGCCGAACAATGGGCGCAGCGTCCCAAACCGGTGGTCGAGCAGAAGCCGCCGGTCGATATCGAAGATCGGGCGAATTTCAGCGGCCGGATGAAGCTGCTGCTCGACCTGATCGTGCTCGCGCTGCAGACCGACTCCACGCGACTGATCACGCTCAAAGGCCCCGGCGGCAACGAGGTGGTCGATCTCAAAGGGGTCGACGACGGTTGGCACAATTTGAGCCATCATGGCAAGTCGCCGGAGAAAATCGAACAGCTTGCTATCATCGAAAAGGAAGAGATGCGTCTCTTCGGCGAGTTCATCGCGCAGCTCGCCGGCATCCGCGAAGGAGAGCAAAGCGTTCTCGACCGCACAGCCATTCTGCTCGGCTCGAACCTGGGCAACGCTTCGAGCCACAACAACAGCAACCTGCCCATTGTTGTGGCCGGCGGACGCTTCCAACATGGACAGCATCTGGCCTTTGAACCGCAGAAGTCGCCGCCGTTGGCCAACGTGCTCGTCTCGTTCTTGCAACACCTGGAACTGGAGGTCGGCGAATTTTCCAGCGGTTCGGGAACCTTGACCGGCCTGTCCGGCTGATTCTACGATGGCACATCTTCAACTCCGTTCGCGTTCCATTGACCAGGGAGAAACCAGCGTATGCTCGTTGAGGCTCGACATTCACGATTCGGGTTGCCCTTGTTGGCTCTTTCGCTCGTATCGCTCGCCGCTGGTCGCCCAGCCGTCGCGGCACCGCGCGTGGAGAAGGATTTAGAATTCGCCCAAGTCGACGGGCAGAGCTTGAAGCTCGACCTCTATCTTCCCGAGGCGGAACAGCCGCATCTGGTTGTGTGGATTCACGGCGGCGGTTGGCGATCGGGCAGCAAGGCGAACTGTCCGCTGAGTTGGTTGGCCGAGCACGGTTACGCCGTGGCGAGCATTTCGTATCGCTTGAGCGGCGTGGCGAAGTTTCCGGCGCAGATCCACGATTGCAAGGGCGCGGTGCGTTGGTTGCGCGCCAACGCGGCCAAGTTCGGCTATCGTAGCGATGCGATCGCCGTGGCCGGCAGCAGCGCCGGCGGGCATTTGGCCGCGCTGATGGGAACCTCGGCCGATGTGAAAGAACTCGAAGGCGATATTGGCGGCCATCTCGATCAGTCGTCGCGCGTTGCGGCGGTCATCGATTTCTACGGCGCTACCGACTTCGAGCTGCGCTCGCAAACGCAAGCGCATAAGACCGAAATCGAAGGCGCCGTGGTTTACGAATTGTTGGGCGGGCCGGTGACCAAGAACCTGGCGCTCGCCAGGCTAGCTTCGGCGGCTACGCATGTAACGGCCGACGATCCCCCGTTTCTTGCCTTTCATGGCGATAAAGACAACAAGGTGCTGCTCAATCAGTCGCAGCGGATCGAACAAGTTTATCGCGACGCCAAGCTGCCGCTCGACCTACACGTGCTCGCAGGTTCGGGCCACGGCGGCAGTGAGTTCTATATTGGCGAACGCCGCGAGTTGATGCGTGCGTTTCTTGATCAACATCTGCGCGGCCAACCCGCGAACTCTGGCACGAGCCTGCCGCGCAGCACACCCGAGGCGCAGGGTGTATCATCTGCGCACGTGCGGGCGTTTGTCGAGGCGGCCGACCGCGAGATCGATACCATGCATAGCTTCATGCTCGTGCGTCATGGAAACGTCGTTGCCGAAGGCTGGTGGAGCCCCGAGGCGGCCGAGCGTCCACATATTCTCTGGTCGTTGAGCAAGAGCTTTACTTCGACCGCTGTCGGCCTGGCCGTGGCCGAGGGAAAGCTCGACATCGACGATCCGGTACTGAAATTCTTCGCCGCCGACGCACCCGACGAACCTGCTGAGAATTTGCGCTCGATGCGCGTGCGCGATCTGCTCACGATGTCGACCGGCCATGAGCCGATACCCCGGCTGACCGACGACGGCGTATGGACCCGGCAGTTTCTCGCGCAGCCGGTTCCGCATCGGCCCGGGTCGAAGTTTCTTTACAACACGCCGGCCACGTACATGTAATCGGCTATTGTGCAAAAAGTAACTGGGCAGAGTGTGCTCGACTATCTCACGCCGCGGCTCTTCGAGCCCTTGGGAATTACGAAACCGCGCTGGGACACGAGCCCGCAAGGGATCTCGATCGGCGGCTACGGACTTTACTTGCGTACGGAAGACATCGCCAAGTTCGGCCAACTCTATCTGCAGCAAGGCGAGTGGAACGGTAAACAACTCGTGCCGGCCGAATGGATCGCCGCGGCGACCAGCAAACAAGTCGAGAACGCCGACGCACCCAGCGGTCGCAATCCCGATTGGCGGCAAGGCTACGGATTTCAGTTCTGGCGTTGCCGGCACGGCGTTTTTCGCGGCGACGGCAAGGATGGTCAAATCTGCATTGTGCTGCCACAGTACGACGCAGTCGTCGCCATCACGGCCAAGACGGGCAATATGCAAGGCCAGCTCGACCTGGTCTGGGAGCACCTGCTTCCCGCATTTCATGAGGAGCCGCTTGCTGAGAACGGAGCCGAGCAAGCGAAGCTCAAACAAGCGTTGGCCGGTTTGAAGGTGAAGGGCTCATAACGGCCTGCAAACGGTTCGGCGTTGCAGGCGCCGTCTGCCCAAGGTGCGCTAATACGCTTGTCGAGCGCGCGGCGCGGCAGGTGGCGGAAACGGTGAATAGCTCGCTGCCGCAACGGGCGCAGCCGTGCGCTGCACGCCGGTCGGCCCTGCCGGCCACGATGCGTAGCCAATCGGTGGCTGAACGGGTGCGGTGAGTTGCGCGATGCGCGCCGCTTCTTGTACCGCTTCGTCACTGCGATTGGCCGCCGTTTGATAGAGCGGCTTGTCGTCTATTTCGAGCGCACGTTGGAAATGGCAGCGCGCTTGTGAATAGTTGCCCAGTGCTTCCTCGGCCAGTCCCAGATTGTAGAGTGCCGCCGGGTTGCCGGGGTTCGCAGCCACGGCTTTCTCCCAACTCACCTTCGCGTCCTCCCAGCGGCCGGCCCGTGCCAATCGGTTACCCGAGCGAACATGACCGGCGCCACTGCCCATCCAGTCGTTCGCCAGTTCGACGTCGGTGCGTTTGAGACTGGGAACGATTTGGCCAGCGGCTTTTTGCCCCGCTTTCTGCGCAATCGTTAGCAGAATCTGGTCTTCTTGTTTCGAATTCCACGAACGTTCGCTCAGTTCGCCAAAATAGGTTTCCGATTCGTGGCCCGTCGCCGTGGCGATGCCGGAGCGCACGTCGACCACTTCGAAGTCGACGACGGCGACCGTTTGACGAACGCCGAATCCCACCGCTGCGCTGCCGAGCGGTCGGCCCTTTCCGTCTTCGAACCGCACGTGGCCTACCACGACCGCGTCGACGTTCAACTGCCGCCCCAATTGAATGGCCGCCGCGCGTTTCGCCACGCCATTGTCGTGGTACAGCGTCTCGGCCGTCGTCGCGGCAACCGCCGCAGGCGGCGCGACTTGGTAGAGTTCGCCCTGCACGAGTGTTTCGTACACGGCATGTCGGGCCGCTTCAGCCTGGTCCGTTGGCCCGGCAAGCGGTAGCACGGCGACCGTGCGCGTTTGCGGTAAAGGGGCGGCCGGCGCGCGCCAGCTAAGCAACGTCGCTCGCTCCTGCGAACAGCCGGCCAGTGCGGCCAGGAGCACCCACGGCATGCTAGCAAATCGTAAGGTGGTTGTGGTCATCGCCATCATGCATCCTTGCATATTGCGCGTGAATTCTCGGCGTGAAACTCGAGGGACGTATTCTGTTCATCGGTAAGAGCGACTCGTTGTGGCAAACGAATCCCGCTTATCCCGCTTATTCCTGACGTTCGCCCGCGTGCGCCGAGCTCAACAAGCGGGAGCCTATAGCACGGTTTGCTAGCAAAGGTTGACCGTGCTAGCAAGTTTATCTAGACTCCAACGGTTGTGATCCTCTCCATTTCGCCGCGAACGGATCGACTTCTTTGAAAACGCTTTCCGATCATCCCGAATGCTGGCGGCGACTGCGCGGCGCACGGGTTTCGTCGCGCATCTGGCCGAATTTTCTGTCGGCCGGTTTCACGTGAGCACTCGCGCGTTAGTCGGCGTGCCCGAGCTTTCACGTTTTTGAACGCTTGTTCCTCTCTGCCGTGCCGCGGCGCGCCAAAACGTCGTTTAGGCTACTCGACCTTCCTGCCGGAGACCGATCAGGTGGCGGAACAACAAGACAATCGGCGCACGTTCATCAAGCACGCGGCCGGCGCGGTTGCAGCGACCGCGGCCGCGAATGCCGCCAAACCAGCGCAGGCCGACGTGAAGTTTCAACCCGAAGCGTTCTGGCGCGAACGCATGCAAGCGCCCGACGACGGGAAGAAGTTCGGTTGGTTCGTGGACACGCGTCGCTGCTTCGGTTGCCACGCTTGCGAGGTGAGCTGCAAGGCCGAAAACGACGTGCCCCTGGGCAGCTTCATTCGGCAAACCATTTACAAAGATGTGGGCGAGTATCCGCAAGTTGCGCGTCTGTTTTTGCCGATGGCCTGTCAGCACTGCGAAGATGCTCCCTGCATCAAGGCCTGTCCTTGCGGCGCTTTGGAAAAGGTCGCGGGCGGCACGGTTGCCGTCGATTACAACCGCTGCAGCGGCCATGCCAGTTGTGTCGACGCCTGTCCCTATGGCGCGATCTACATCGATCCGGTCGCCAAACAAGCCGTGAAGTGCCACAACTGTTTTCACCGTACGGAAAACGGCATGGAACCGGCCTGTGTACCCACTTGCCCTTCCGAGGCGCTCTACTTCGGCGACCTGAACGATCCCCAGTCGAGCATCGTCCGGGCGATGGAAGAAGCGGAACAGCGTGGCGAAACATTAACCGTGCTGCGCCCCGAAAAGGAAACGCAGCCGCGTGTCCGCTTTGCCGGCCGCGCGCCGCAAGAGATCGAAGCCGATGTTCCGCGCGAAGGCGAATCGTACAGCGGCGACGCTTATAGCATCTATCAATGGAAGCAACACCCCACGGATCAGCCCGATGCCTGAACGCCCTCTCAACCGACGTGCATGGATGAAACTCGGCCTGGCCGCGAGCGGAGCTTCCGCGCTGGGGCTAGGTGGTTGCGAAGAAGAATCTGCTCCGTCCGGGGACGCATCTGCCGCCGGCGACAAATCGCGCGCGAACGACTTGGAGCGTTGGCGCGCGATGAAGGCTGAGCCGTATCAGGTGGGCGATTTCGGCGCCATGCCCGGCGTGTGCAATCTTCCCGGTCCGGAAGCAAAACGCAACTGGCCCGATCCCGACAAGTATCGCAACGTGCAGCGTGTGCCCGGCATGTGCCAGCTTTGCAGCACCGTTTGCGGCATCGTCGGCTACGTGAAAGACGGACGCTTGATCAAGATCGAAGGCCACCCGAACGATCCCAACAGCCGCGGTCATCTCTGTGCGCGCGGGCACGCCGGCCTGAACCATCTGTACCATCCCGAGCGGCTGCTCTATCCGCTCAAGCGCGTGGGAAAGCGGGGCGAGGGGAAATGGAAGCGGATTAGTTGGGACGAGGCGCTCGACGAAATCGCGGCGAAGCTGCGCGCGGTACGCGAAAGCGGGCGGCCCGAGGAATTCGCCTTCCACCAGGGACGGCAACGCAGCAAAGACATCCTCAAGCGGTTTCTCGACGCCTTCGGCACCAAAACACAACTGAGCCATCGAGCCTTGTGTTCGGGTAGCCGGCGGGCGGCCAACCTGACCTATCTCTGGGAGAGCGACTGGGACCTGAACGATGTCGAGCATACGAAATATATTCTGAACTTTGGTTCCAACGCCTTCGAAGCGCATCAAGGGCATGTGCCGTTCGCCACCCGCATTCAAAACGGCCGCTTCCGCAACGGGGCGAAGCTGGTGACGTTCGACGTGCGGCTTTCGAACACGGCCGGCAGCAGCGACGAATGGTTCGCGCCGTTTCCCGGCACCGACGGCGCCATCGCGCTCGGCATGGCGCACGCCATCGTGCAGGCCGGTCGGCACGACACCGAGTTTTTACAGCAGTGGACCAACGTGTCGATCGAGGAGCTCGAAGAGCACCTGGAACCGTATACACCCGAGTGGGCCGAAAGTGTAAGTGGCGTGCCGGCGGCCGACATCGCGCGCATCGCGCTTGAATTCGCCGCTGCGGCCCCGGCCTGCACGACCATGTGCAATCGCGGCAGTTCCGCCCATATCAACGGCTACTACAACGACCGGGCGATCCAATTGCTCAACGCCATTGTCGGCAGCGTGGGCAAGCAAGGCGGCTGGTGTTGGTCGCCCTGGAGCGGCCTCGACCCGATCGTCGAAACGCCACCCATGCCGCCCGGCGCCAAGACCTGGAGCGTGCTGGAAGACCCGCCCGAATTTCCCCTGGCCAACGTGTGGCGCCGCATGCGGGTGGGTGAGATCATCTATCTCTACCTGCTGCAAGGACGCGCGAGGTTGCAGGCCTATATGACCTACAACCTCGACTCTCCCCTGACCTGGCCCGAAGAGAGCCTCACGCAGCAGGTGCTGTGCGACGAGTCGCTGATCGAGTTCCACGTTTGCATCAACTGTTTCTACAACGAAACGGCGCACTACGCCGACATCGTCCTGCCATGGGCCACGTATCTCGAACGTTGGGACCTCGATGCCCGCGGTTCGTACAATCTGCGTCCCTATGTCGGAGTGCGGAAGCCGATGGTCGAACCCCTCGGCGAGGCGAAAGACGTGCGCGAATTCTTTCCCGAACTGGCCAAACGCATCGGCGGCGGCATGGAACAGTGGTTTCAAGAATCCGTCGAAGAATACATGGAGCAATGGGCCAGCAACGTGCCGGTGAATCCCGCCACTGGCAAAGGCGGCCTGGAGCGGTTGCTTGAGGAAGGGTTTTGGGAAAGTGATCGCCAACCGTACTACGAACCGTATCTCCGCGAACTGTCCGACGACGAGTTGTCCGATTCCGAGGTCGATCCCGATTCGGGCGTGATTACGAAAGATGGAGTCGGTATCGGCGTCATGCTCCAGGGCAAAGCGGTTTGCGGCTTCGCCACGCCGAGCCGAAAATTCGAGGTGCGAAGTCTCTTCGTCGAAAAGATCGGCGCGAACGCTGATTGCAGCGAGTTAATCGCCCTTAGCGGCGTCAAGGCCTCGAACCGGCATGCAAACCATCAGGGGCACGATGTCGAAATCGACGCCATGCCAACTTGGTTCCAACCCGTTGAACATCAACGCCTGGCCGACGACGAATTGATCATGACCAGTTTCAAGTGGAATGTGCACAACCACGGTCGCACGATGAATCTGAAATGGCTGGCCGAAATTGTGCATTCGAATCCCGCCTGGCTCAATCCGAAAACGGCCTCCGCGTTCGGGTTGCAGGATGGCGATTGGATCGAGGTCACCTCGTATCATTCGGCCGAAGTCGAGGCGCGCAATCCGCATCTGACCCATGGCCAAGCGGAGCCGACTTCGGGCCGGCGCGTGGTTGCGAGCATGCGCGTGCCCATTGTGACCATGCAAGGAATCCATCCGCGCGTGATCGCCATGAGCAACAGTTGCGGTCACACGCAATATACGAGTGTCGCGCAGGCCAAACGCGAGGCGCCCGCCGCTGAACACCTGGCCGGTTCCAATCCGTCGGCATATCACGACGACGACTGGCGCCGCAATATGTGGTGGGAAGATCCATCCGGCGGCGATCCCGCCCGCTGGCGTCGCAATACGGGTTCCGGTTGGAACCAGAACAAACTCATGCCGATTGCCCCCGACCCGGTCAGTGGACAGCAGGCGTTTCACGATACGGTAGTAACGATTAAGAAGGTGGTCCCCGCGTGAGCGACGCGTCGTCCCAGGCCAACAACGATACGCGGCGCGCCGCCCACGGGCTCTATGCCCTGCTGTCGCGGCTTTGGTTGCGCGAGCCCGATCAGGCGTTGCTGGAACTTCTCCAGCATGGCGACGTGGCCGAGGCCTGCCAGGCCGTTGCGCCCGAGTTGGTTGCCGCGGCGGGCCAAGCGACGTGCGACGATCTGGCCGTCGACTTTTGCCGCATCTGGCTCGGTCCGACCGACCATTTGCCGCCGTTTCAGTCTGTTTGGGAGGGCGGCCAATTCGGCGGCCAGGCTGCGACGTCGATGCAGCCGTATCTCGCCATGTCCGGCTACACGCCGCCGCTGGAGTTCAACACGTCGATGCTCGATCATCTCGGCGTGCAACTCGATTGGATGCGTCACTGGCTCGAACAGTTCCAGGGCGCACAGCCCGAGGGAGCACCGGAAGATTTTCCCGCCACCGTGCAGCGGGCGTTTTTCCGCAAGCATTTGAGTTGGCCGCACGCGTTGCTCGCGCAATCGGAGTCGCGCGCCGACACGTCGTTTTACCGTGCTGTCGTGCGTTTGACTCGCGATTTTCTGGCTCGCGAATCGCGGCGCCTCGGCCTGGCCGAAATGGAAGGTTGAATCGCGTGGCGTTCGGTGCGCCCGCCTGCGGCATCAGCTCACCGCCCCAAAAAAACAAACGCCCCCGGATTGCTCCGAAGGCGTTTGCTCGATCATGCTCTTAAAGTGGAAGGCCGACGAGTCGGCTTGGGGGCCTACTGGCCGTACGAAGCGCCGACGGCCGGAAAGCCGTAGGCGGGATCGTAGTTGGCCGCGGCGTCGGCCGGAACGGCCGGCGGCGCCGGCGCCGCTTCGGGCGCCGGGGCGGCGCCATGGTCGCAGCAACCGCCACAGGCGGGAACGGCTTCCCATTTGTACTTACACTTCTCACACTGGTACTCGTACTTTTTCAGCTTGCGCACATAACGGACGCACGCGCCGTTGTTCACGCACGAGCAGTTCGGCTCTTCGCATTTGGCGCAGCAGCCGCAAGCGCCCGAAGCGCAATCGCAGCCACTGTCGCAGCCCGATTTGCAGCCGTGGCCACAGCCATCGTTGCAGCACTTTTTCTGCCAAGGAAAGACAACCTTCGGGATGCAGATCGGCTCGCACGCCACGCCGTAGCAGTGCTTGTCGACCGGCTCGGTGCCCACGGAGAAGTGGCACGTGTGGTCGCAATTCGGGCATTGAACTTCGCAGCAACCCGAGTCGCAGCCGTGGCCGCCGGCCTGAGCAGCGGAAACCGCCGTCAAGACTGCCGCGACCGTGATCAGGGAATATAAGAGACGCATGGTTGAAAACTCCTTTTTTCTAAAATCAGCATAAAAGCGGATCGAACATTTTCGTAACGTA
>JAGQOS010000163.1 GCA_020427265.1 Planctomycetales bacterium | reverse complement strand
ACGGATAGCGAGGACAATATCAAACGGCCGCTGTCTCGGCGACGATGTCCGCCGTTTCAGCTTCTTCTTCTCGCCGAAAGCTCATCCAAGAAGTAAGCGGCAGGCAGCCCGCGCCGATAATCGCCAAATGCACGCCGACGGCGATGGCCAGGCTCAACAGCACGCCTTCGGTAAACCCGTAGCTATGCAGGCCCACGCCCAATTCGTTGACACCGAACCAGGACCAGCATGTGCAGATATTGCCGGCCACGGCCAGTACGGCCAGGCCTCGCTGTTTGACCAGGGCGTCCCAGCGAGCGTGCAGCACCAGGGCGTTCCAGATGACGATGATCAAGGCGCCGTTTTCCTTCGGATCCCATCCCCAGAACCGGCCCCATGAGTCGTCGGCCCACAGACCGCCGAGCACCGTGCCGACGAAGCTGAAAAAGATGGCGAAACACAGGATGCCGTAAATCATCGACGAAAGGAGTTTGCCTACTTGTTGACGAGCCTGGCCCGCTTCGACTTTGAGCACCGGTGTTAGCAGCCCGCCGAGAATGTAAAAAATTCCCAGCACTCCCGCCACGAACGTGGCAGCATATCCGAACGTGATGCAGACAACATGTGTTGCCAGCCAGAATTGCGTATCGAGCACGGCTTGGAGCACGGTGAAGGTATCGCCGTCGAGCGATAGGAAATGGGCGATCAGCAGCGTCATAAACCCAGTTACCGCGGCCAGCGCGCTGCCAATACCAATACGTGAAAAAAGTTCTAAAACAATGCCCAACAACACGCCTCCCCAGCCGATGAAGACGGCCGACGAGTAGAGATTTGTGACCGGCGGACGGCCGGAAATATACATCCGAGCAACCAAAGCGAAGGAGTGCAGCACAAACAGTCCGACGATCATCCAAAATGCCGTCGCCCCCAGGGATCGCTGCCAGCCAAGCCATGAAAAAACGGCCAACAGAAACGCCACCAGGTAGAGAACGCTGCAGAGAAAAAACGGTTCAAAGCGATTGAAAAAAGCCTCGAATTCCACCTTCGAGAGAACGAGATCCTCCGGTGGTTCGTCTGCGAGCATCTCGCGATATGTGCTCACCGAGGCGTTGAACGCGTCGACGTCGTCTTTTTCGTAGGCCACGAGAATATTGGTAAAGGCCACGGTGATCGGATTGGGATCTTTGCCCATGATGCGCGATTGGGCAAAGGAGCGTGTCCAGGCGCTCGAATAGGGTTGCCAGGGCTTGCCGTCGTTGGGAACGGGAACGGCCAGGGGCGGCTCCATCGCTTCGAGACGCTTCGGTTCTTCGACTAGCACTTGCATGAGGGCCATCATCTTCTGCTGCGCCGCATTGCGGTCTTTGTCGAATTCTTCCTGCGTGGGGAGCGGCGGCACAGCGGGTGGATTGAACGAGGCGGCCAGTAGTGTAAACAGCCGGAAACGGTTGTCGAGCGCAATCAACTTTCGTTGAAATGTGCTCAGGTTCTTCTGGTCTTCGGCCCTCGCTTCGCGCACTTGTTTTTCAAACTCGCTGACATGCGGTTGAAACTCCTTCAAAGCGTAGCGGAAGCCGCTACGGCGCTGGAGTTTAAGGATTTCTTGCACCTCGAAGTTCTCGATGCGGAACACTTCGTGTTCGGCAACGTCTTGTTTCGAGGCGAGTACATCCAACAGCCACCGGATCGCGGGCTGCCGCTTGCCATTGACGTCCTTGAAGGTTTCCTTACCTGAAAGAATGCGCAGCGTATTACGGGCCAGGGTGTCGAACGGCTTGACACGCCCCTGATAAACAAGCGGCAACTCGCCGAAGGCGGTCAGGTTCATCTCGTTTTCGTCGACCGCCGATGGCGATGCCTTCCAGGCGACCAACAGCGCGCAGGCGCTCACAACAAGCACCGGCAGCCAAATGGCCAGTGGGTGGCGTGCCGGTGCGGCCGCCGTTTGCTCGCGACGGTTGCGGACCGATTGGCCGACGGCCGCCATGGCGCGCGACGAGCGGCGGCCCAGAAACCGAATCAATACGATGCCAAACTGCGCCAACATGCCGACGGCGACAATCATGCACGAAACATAGGGGATCATCCAACCCGTGTTCTTGACCACCTGCAGTCCGGTTACTTCCTTGCCCGTATTGGGGTCGGCGAAGTAATTCGACTGATAAAATGTTTCGCCGGCGAATCGCAGTGGATTGTTCATCCAGATCTTCACCATGCGAGTGGACTTGTGTTGGGCGTCGTAGAGTTGCAGTTCCGAAGAATAATTCATCGGCGTGCTGGTGCCGAGGTAGTTGTCTTGCCGCACGTCGACGAGGTGCAACGAATACGGTTTGTACGAGCGTTTGAAACGCAGGTACACATCCCAGGTTGTGCCATCGATCGTAATTTTTTCCGCCAGGCTTGCCCGGGCGATCTGCTGCGCGAGTAAATGCGTCTCGGGCTTTCCGTCTTCGCCCTTGGGAGTGAATTGCACGTAAACTGAGGAACTATCGACGCCGCTGTCCATGTCGGTTCCCGTAGCGGCTGCAGCGGGAACGGCCAGCCACTTCAAACCCACGCCGGCCGTAGCGAGGTTCTCGTCGCCGGGTGTTAGCTGCCGTAGCGATGAGTTCTTGAGAAACTGTACGATTTCGACATCGACCGGCAGCGAGTCGTCGCTGATCTTAGCGCCCGTATCTTGAAGCATCGCTTGCGGGATGGCCACAACGCGGTCTTCCTGGGCGTCGGAATTGTCGATGAACGCGAGTTCGATTTCGCGGATGTCTTCGACGTAATTGACTGTCTCGCCTTCGGCGATCTGCATTTGACCTTCTTCGGCCGACTTGCCGACAAGCAATTCGTTGAACATCAACAACATGACGCCTGCATGCAGCAGCACCACTCCGGCACGCTTTTTGAAAACCAGCACGCACCCGGCGAGCAGGATGAGACCAGCGACCGTACCCTGCATCAATTGCCACAAGATTCGCATGCTCGACGTACCGATCGCCGCTTCGTCGCCTTGCGAATACAGCCAGCCGGCCAGTACGATGACAGCGCCACAGAAGGCGAGCAGCGAATAGCGCTCGATCTGTTGTTCTTGTTTCTGCCGCGAAATGGCCCAAGCGCCCGCGATCGCCGTCACAACCAGGCTAGCCTTGGTTAGTTCCCAAACGGTCGACCACTCGAAGATGGCCGTGTTCTCGACGCCGTCTTGGTTCAAGCCGCCGAGAATGACCAGATAGGTAACGATGGCGCCGACGCCTATCAACGCTAACCCTACGGCCAGCCGGCCCCCTTTAGCCTGGATCTTGAATTTCAACCCGTGCGCGGCCAGCAAATTAAAAAACATGACCACGCCAATCAGCATGCCGCCGGGGAACGGAAACTTCCAAGTATTGTTTTCGGCGAAATCGCCGAACCAGGCCGGTGGGAAAAACACCTTCACATCGATCCAGGCAATCCAAGTGCGAAAGTACTGGTGGACCACGTCCCAGATGTCCATCCGCGTTTGCGCCAAGGTGCCGGCAAGCACGAGAAAGATCGACAGCGCAAAAAGCACGATCGTCAATTTGAGCGAGGCAATGGGCGCAATGAGGTCGACCAGCGGATCGCTTTGCTTCGCCCGACGTCGTGGGGCGCTGTCGTTCATCGAGGCATCGTAACTAGCCATGTCTGTTCGTTTCCATTTTCCAACGTGTTAAAAGCGCACGCTGCGCGCGAACGCCTCGAAGTTTTCTCGCTCTTTCTCCGCCAGTTCTGCCGGTCCGGTTAATTTAATGAACCAGGATCGATCGCCGACGATCGTAATCACACCGAGAATGGTTTGCCGACTTTCGGCATCGTCGGGGCCGGCAAGCACGTAGTAGCTACCTTTCCAGTTCTTGCCTTCGATCGGTTGCGTGTCTTTATCGAGTTGTGCGGCGTCGATTTCCGGCAGGCTAACTTGCGAACGCCACCGATTCACGTTTGGCAACAGATCGCCGGCCGCGGCGGCCAGATCGATGATCGTGACCTCCGCCTTGTCGTCGCCATCGGCAATCAAAAAAGCCGCTTTGCGGAATCCCGACGCCGCTTGTTCGAGCCAACCTTCTGGGGCTTCGCATTCGAGCTTCGTTGTCGCTGCCGCCGGAGGGCCAGCGGCCGGCGGTATCGAACCTTGGCCCGCTGCGATGGGAGGATGACCGTCGGGCAATCCCGCGCCGCCCGTAGCCCCGCCCGCGAAAGGCGCTTGCATGCCGCCGGCTTCGAATCGCCCGTTCATGTCGACGACATACGCCTTCACGCCGTTGAGATCTATCTCTTCGGTGTTTTCGGGCAAAGCCAGCAAGGAGAGGGGCGGCAGCGCCATTTGTCGCCGCCAGCGATTGACATTGGCCAGCATGAAGTTGTCGTGTCCGTCGGCTCCATAACCGAGCGAACTGATGGCCAACTCTAATTCGCCCGAGGGCGATGGCAGCAGCAATGTGGCAAAGCGAAACTCCGAAGCCGGTTTCGAGGTCCACGCCTCGGGCTTCTCCCAAACGGGATTATTCGCATCATCGAAGCGAACCGTCTTCAGGAAATCGTGAAACGATTCCGCAATCGCGGCGATCGAATCGATAGACCCCGTGATTTTGAAAAACCACGCTTGCTCGCCGTGCGGAACAATGGCAGCCAGCATGCGGTCGGTCGGTTCGCCAGAAGCCGCACTCGCGGCGCCGCCTTCCAGGTGGTTCTGTTCGAGTACAGCGGCCTCCTTGGGTGTCGAATACGAGCGGACTTGGGGTTGCTCCCGGCAGCCTGCCGTCAAAGCAAACAACAACATGCACAGCCATTGCGAGGCGCGCCAGCGAGGCGAGCCAGGCGCTATTTCAGAGAAACGATCGGTCGAGATCAAAGCGCACCTCTTGGCGAATTCACACGAACATCACTTCCGGTGGGAGCGAAGCGACTTCGTGGCGATAAAAAATTACGAGAACGACGGTCAGTCGATCTCACTTCGAAAGGCGGGACGTCCCTGAATTATAGGAAAGATGCTCGAAAATTGGTACTCAACCTATCCCCGTGCCAGGAGGTCTGCAAAGTCCGGGGTCTGGTACATTTTTCGGCTGAACCATCATGACCTTTAGCCGAAAATGGTCGACCGAAAACATGTACCTGACCCCCTCTCTTCGACTCAGTTCTCCTGATCCCCGTGCCGCGCGGGTTGCCAAACGTCGTGAATTGCCACAACCCGGCTGCCCGAAAAGCCTCGGACGCAGGCAAAATCCGTGCTCCTGGGCAGCTAATAAAGGTTAATAAGCGTCTCGGTCATCCCCACGACTGGCACGTGCGGACTCACGACAAACACCTCGACGCGGCGGTTTTCCGCTTGCGCGCGGTATTGATCGTTGGCGGCCACGGGCTGGTACTGCGAGAAACCGGCTACGCCTAATCGCTGGCCGTCGACACCCAGATCGATGAGCCGTTGCGCCACGGCCTGGGCGCGGGCCGTGCTCAAGTGCCAGTTCGAGGGAAATTTATCGCGCGCTCGGGGGCCGGCGATGCGTTCGTCGTCGGTATGGCCTACGACCATCACCTTGAGGTCGGCGGTTTCATCCTGCGACAGCATTGCCGAAAGTTCTTCGAGTAACTGCTGGGCGGCTGGCTTGATTTCCGCCAAGCCCGAATCGAACAAGATGTCGGTTTCTAGTTTGGCGATGCCCGACTGAGGATCGTAGCGTAATTGAGGGTAACGCTCGGCGAGCCGAACCAGGTTGCCGTTGGCCGGTGCGTTGGCGGGTGCTTCGAGTAATTGGCCGCGTAGCCGCGCGCGTTCTTCGCGGAGCAGCGCCAGCTTCTGTTGCGACGTTCCTATCTTGGCCAGCGAGGCGAGCTTCTCTTGCGCTTCGCGCAACCGTTGTTCTAGCTGTTGGGTCTCGCTACGAAGATTGGCGATTTCAGCCGCTTGCGCGCGGCGTTCTTCACCCAACCGGTTGTTTTCCAATCGCAACGCTTGCGAGCCGCCTGGCACAAACGCGCCGCAGCCGGCGCAGGTGGCCAGCGAAAGATGCAAAAACGCTCTGACGGCGTGTCGCTGGAATTGCATGAATTCGACTCCTTTCGAATTCGTTCCACGAGTCGTAGCGACCCTATTGGAAAAATGGCAACGCTTCCACGAGCGCATCCATTAACGAACTGTTGAACGTGTACGGCTTGTCCCAACTCCACATGTTTCGCACCAGGTCGAACAGCATCATGCCAGTAAGCACGAGCATCAGAAAGCAAAGGACAAGCGAAATGACGTTCCAAATGGAATACGGTGCTTCGGGGATTTCTGCGACGCCAACCATGCCGGTGGCCCCCAACGGTTGCGCCGCAGCACCACCCATTCCCATCCCCATGCCGGGCGCGCCGAGGCCCATGTCGGCCGGCGCGGCGGCCAGGGCGGCCGCTTCTTGCAGCGGTTGACCCGATCCGAGCATGGTTGCTGCGGCATCGTCGAACGATTCGCTGTCGAGCGCGATGACCTGAGAACCGCTGTCGTCCAGGTCGTCGACACCCGCATCGTCGAGCGGTGTCAGCAGAAAATCGTCATCGGCTTTTAGTTGTGTTGCGGCCTCGGAGTCGCCTTCCTCTTCGAGCGAGATTTCTTCATCTTCGCCCAGTTCGAGCGTCTCCACGGCCGAACCGCCCAACTCGAGTGGCTCGTCGAGCGACAAGCCGCTGTCGGTTGCCGCCGTTAATCCAATGCCGCTATCACCGGTGTTGAGCGTGATATCGCTGCCGCCGGGCGACTCGCCCAAAACGAGTTCGTCGTCTTCGTCATCGGCCAGTTGAATTTCCGATCCGCCGGATTGGCCCGCTTCTTCGGCCAGGCTCACGTCGCTGGCCGCTAAGCCCAATTCGCTGCCGGCATCGAGTGTCAAAGCGTCGTCGGAGAGACCGACATCGGATTTGCCAGCGCCGCCGTCGATTTCTTGCAGGATCTTGCTCGACTCGGCTTCCAGGTCGAGTTCCAATTCTTCGAGATCTTCAAACGCAATTCCACTTCCGGCCGTTGGGCCGGCCAGTGGTTGTTCAGCTTCGCCGGCCAGTTCAATATCGGAAGAACCGGTCGGGCCATCGAGCGAAATGTCCGAAGTCTCGGCGAGCTCCAGCTCGTCGACTTCATCGGCAAGCCGCACATCGCTGGTATCGGTCGACATCGGCTCCGGACTGCCAATGACCGTGCTCGATGGGCCCTTTTCTTCGATGTCGCCGTTCGGGGCGTCGAGTACGAGGGCATCTTCGGCGAGTTCCAATTCGTCGCCGCTCGACGGTTCCAGGCCGAGGCCGAAGTCGTCATCGAGATCGAGTTCCAAAGCGTCACTGCCGCCTGCGGCGCCAAGCAACTCACCGAGTTCGCCGCGGAGGCGCTCGATTTCCTCTTCTTTGAATTTCCAGCTTACGCCATCGCGGTAAGCGTAGGCTTCGCCTTTTTCGCGCAACGCGCTGAGTTGGTCTTTGGAAATGCCGAGCAATTCGGCGGCCGCTTCGAGTTGAATGAATTTCTGCGCCATCAAAACCTCTTCGCCGCGCCCCCCTGCGGCAATACGACTCAGGGTTGATCTAACATTCCCCGAATTTCTTGCGGCAAGGGCGACTTGCTGTTGAACTGCATCATCTGCAGATCCCAATTGACGTTGCGCACGCTCTTGAGCGAGATCTCTCCCGTCGCGCGATCAATGTGATACACGCATACCACGCGCGAGCGCGGATCGACGAGAGTCAACAAGCCAACACGTTCGTCAACGTCGGAAAATACGGTCGTCAGTTCGCCCTGCTCGCCGTAGGCCGCCACATTCCTTTGAGCATAGGCAGTGGCGCCAGAATTGGCGAACCACCAGAGGCCGACAAACAGAACCAAACCACCGACAGCGCCCAACACGAAGTTTCTCATAAATCACCTATTGGTATAGGAGTTACGTGAGAAGGCGTCGGGCTCTACAATCCATTGTAGAAGCACGAACCGCCCGTTCAAGTTTTTTCCGCCGCGTCGCAACATGTTGGCTGCATTCGCCTTCCGGCGAAAATATCCCTTTGCTCGCTGTGCACGAGCCGTTGGTGTCGATGCGGCGTAAGTTGCATCTGCGGAACAGTTTGCGGGCATTTCGAGGCAGCGGTGAAGGCTTGCGGTGGCGCGAAGTCTATCGAGCTGCGACTTTCGCCACAAGATCAGGCCGACAGTCGGCCGCAGCTACACTTTTAGCCGTTGCCAACGTATCCTGGCCTGCCAGGTCCAGTAAACGCAAAGCGACGGCAGGGAGAGCACACGCCTATGACAGCAGCATCACCAGAGATCGAGCAAAGATTGGTTGCCGCCCGCAGGTTTGCCCGCGAAGCGGGAAAATTAACGCTGCAGCACTTTCGAAGCTGCGACCTGGCAGTAGACCGAAAGAGTGACAATTCCCCGGTAACCGTGGCGGATCGCGAGGCGGAACAGCGGCTGCGCACGTTGATATCCGAGCAATTTGCCAACGATGGAATTCTGGGAGAAGAATTCGGCGAACAGGCGGGAACCGGCGGTTTTCGGTGGATCCTCGACCCGATCGACGGAACCAAGTCGTTTATCCACGGCGTTCCACTTTACACAACGCTGATTGGGATCGAACGCGATGGTGCCGGACTAGCCGGCGTCATCTATGCACCTGCGACCGATGAAATGGTCTCGGCCGCGCGCGGCGGCTCAGCGATTTATGAAGTGGGCGGATCACTATCTCGGGTTGCCCATGTCTCGCAAACCTCCTCGATTTCCGAGGCATGCGTGCTGACCACGGGATTGGCCGGTTTCTCACGGGAACGCGATGTCGATGCGACCGAGCGATTTCTGCATTTGCAGGCATCGGCCCGCCTTGCGCGCACCTGGGGCGACGCCTACGGTTATCTGCTCGTGGCGACCGGTCAAGCCGATGTAATGGTCGATCCGGCGCTGCATGTTTGGGATGCGGCAGCGATTCAGCCTATTTTAGAGGCGGCCGGCGGCCGTTTCACCGATTGGCAGGGCAACGCCACGATTCACGGCGGAGACGGCATTGGCACGAACGGCCGCCTACACAACGAGGTTTTGGCCGCCTTGGGTGGGACAAGCAACCGGTGATCCGTCCTTGTCAGGCGGGCCGGCTTCGGTATACTTACGGTTTCCCTTAGATTCAAAACCAAAAGTAATTGTTTGATTTGCGGAGTTGGGACCGATGGGTAGACAGTGCGAAGTCTGTGGCAAGGGCCCGATGACGGGCAACAGCATCGAGACGCGAGGTAAGAAAAAGTACCTTGGCGGCGTCGGTACCAAGATCACCGGCCTGACGGCCCGCAAGTTCAAGCCTAATCTGCAGCGAGTGCATGTGACAACGGCCAATGGCACGAACAAGTCGATGCGCGTTTGCACGCAATGCCTTCGTAGCGGCGCGGTAACCAAGCGTGTCCGTAGCGCTCCGTTCAAGCTGCCGGGCGGCGCCGAAAAGAAGACGGGCTAACACCAGTTCGCCCTTTCGCTAGTTCCCTCATTCGACGGCATTAACGATGGCAATTACGCGCGCCGACG
>JAGQOS010000162.1 GCA_020427265.1 Planctomycetales bacterium | reverse complement strand
GAGGGGCGAAGGTTGATCAAACGAGCCGGGCCAACCGTGGCGCGGCTTTACCTATTTCGTGTCGACCTCGTTGTCGACCCGCCGTTGTGTCGAGACCAAGTGTCGAGGGGAGCGCGAATACATGTCCACGGTCACACCGACTGAAGAATTCGATGTCAAACAATTAGTGCTTTCGAACGCGTCGTTCGGGCCGCAGGACATCACACGACTGCTAGAACATCTCTCGAAGAATCAATCGGGTTATCGCATTTTGCGCGAGGCGGTTGATCAACTCTCGGAACAGGAAGACAAAAGCCCGGCAACGTCTGTGCGATTGGGCGTTTGTTATTATTTGCTGGGCAGCTATCGTCGAGCGATCGAAACACTCAAGTCTGGCGATGGCGGTGCTCTGGCTCATTTTTACATGGGCAAGGCGAATTTCGGCCTGCAGAACTACGAAGCTGCCGAGGCCTCGTTTCAGTCGGCTGCTACAGCCGGTTACGATGGCGGCGTCTGCGCCTTGGCGCGCTGTGAGTCGCAGCGCTATTCCGGCGATTCGACCAAGGCGTTGGCGACGCTCGACGATCTCTCCGGTGCAATCGAACAGTCGGCGGAGTACCTTTACCAGCGCGGCGCAACGGTTGCCGACCTGGGCGGCAATCCGACCGAAGTGATCGCGCTCTACGAGCGAGCCGTTGAATCCGACCCGAATCATGCCGGCGCCTTGTTTGGTTTGGCGCTGGAAAACGATCGCCGCGGCAACGATGAGCAGGCGCTCGATTTGTATCGCCGCTCGGCCTCGCGTTACCCTTCGAACGTTGGCTCGCTGCTGAACCTGGGGCTGCTTTACGAAGATCGCCAGGAATATGACAAGGCTCGTCAATGTTATCAGCGCATTCTTGAAGTTGAGCCGAACAACGCAAGAGCACGGCTGTTCATGAAGGATGCCGACGCCTCGCGCGATATGTTCTACGACGAAGACGCCCAACGCCAGCGCGATCGCATGGCGCAAATTCTTAGTGTTCCCGTCACCGACTTCGAACTGTCGGTGCGGAGCCGCAATTGCCTGCAGAAGATGGGCATCCAAACACTCGGCGATCTGACTCGCACCAGCGAGCAGGAACTCCTGGCCAGCAAGAATTTTGGCGAAACTTCGCTGGTTGAAATTCGCGAAATGCTGCAATCCAAGGGGCTCGACCTCGGGCAGTTCGCGCACGAGAAGCAAGAAGAGGAACTCCCCTACGATCCGGAATCGCTCTCGCCCGACGAGAAGGCCGTACTCGACCGGCCGATCTCCGATCTCAACCTGTCCGTTCGCGCACGCAAATGTATGGTGCGTCTGGGGCTCACGACCATTGGCGAGTTGCTCCGACGCACCGGCGACGATCTGCTGGAATGCAAGAACTTCGGTGTCACGAGTCTCAACGAAGTTCGTGAGAAGTTGACCTCCTTTGGCTTGAAGCTTCGTGGTGACTGATCAACGCCGCGAACTGCAGTTCCCGCACTGCAGAGAGCGGACGCGCATCTTGCCAGGCTGTAAGCTGATTCTATTGCTGTTGGTTGGCACAACAGGGCTGCGCGCGTACTGTTGCGGCCCAGAGACGCCTACTGCCGACGGAACGATCGCCTTCGATCCCAGCGAGCCGATTCGGCCCATTCGTGTCGTGCTTGGCGGCATGCAGCGCTTACGCACGATTCGTGTTGACGGCCCTTACAAAATCCTTTCTGGTGATGATCCCGGCAGCATTTTGGCTGAAGGCGAGCGGCTCGACGCAACGGAAGTCGCAGCGACGCAGCGGAAGTGGCTTGTCGCTGCCCCCCTGCCCCGCCCTGTCGAGCGATTCCTTCTCAAAGCCCAGCAAGACGGTTCGATCTGGGTGGGCAAGCGTTGTTATCGCGGCCATGTGCGATTCGAATTCGCCGGCGGCGACTACCTGCGTGTGATCAACGAGGTCGACCTGGAAGACTACCTGGCGAGCGTCGTTTCGTGCGAGATGCCCGGCGATTTCCCGCCCGCCGCACAGCAGGCCCAGGTCATCGCCGCACGGACCTATGCCCTGTTCCATATGCTCACACGTAACGACTCGCAGCCGTTCGATGTCTACGATTCGTCGCGCAGCCAAAACTATCGCGGCCTGCAATACATCGACGCCAAGGGCCGTCGCCTGGCGGCTGAAACCGAAGCCTCGCGCAAGATTGTCGCTGCTACGCAACGCGCCGTGCTCGTGTATCAAAATCGGCTCTTCTGCAGCTACTACTCGGCAACCTGCGGCGGGCGCACGGCCGACGGACGCAGCGTTTTCGGCAATGCGCCGCCACCACTTTACGGCCATGAGAGCGATTGTTGCGTCGGCGCACCGAATTATCGTTGGACACGCCGTATTTCGATTCAGCAAGCCCTGCAAGCGATCAATGCCGGCGAACTTCAGACTCAAATGCTCGAAAGTCTGCGTGAACTCCACATTAATGATCCGGGCGAGGGGCGTCTCGCCCAACTGAGTTTCAGCGACGGCCAACGGAAACGAACGCTCTCGGCGGCGGCAATCCGTGGCCGCTTGCCGCTTGTTTCACCGGCAGCCGATCTACCTAGTCCGTTCTACAACGCACAAATCGATGGTGACGAGATCATCTTCACCGGTCGCGGCTGGGGGCATGGCGTGGGACTTTGCCAATGGGGGAGTCGGTCTTTGGCGCTGCGCGGAATGACGTCGGCCGAGATTCTCGATTACTATTTTCCCGGAAGTACGCTCGTTCACTTGAAATGATCATACCGGCGCAGAACTTTTCGTTTGCACTGCAATCTCAAGACGGCCAAACACATGCGCGTCACGGGCGAGTTGTCACGCGCGCCGGAGCGTTTGAAACACCCGCTTTCATGCCGGTGGGAACCATCGGCACGGTCAAGGGAATCGTCGTTGATCGGCTACGCGATTTGGGTGTCGAGATTGTGCTTTCGAACACCTACCATCTGGCGCTTCGTCCCGGAGCAGAAGTCGTAGCGGAGCTAGGCGGCCTGCACAAGTTCATGGGCTGGAATGGACCGATCCTGACCGATAGCGGTGGATTTCAAGTATTCAGCCTGGCGCAGATGGGAAAAATTTCGGAACAGCAGGCGACCTTTCGTTCCCATATCGACGGTTCGCTCGTTGAACTCTCGCCCGAGCGCGCCATGGAGATCCAGCGACTGCTCGGCAGCGATATCGCCATGGTGCTTGATCACGTTGTTGCGCTGCCGAATGAACAGGAAGTCATTCGCGACGCGATGCAGCGTTCATTACGCTGGGCGCGGCGGTCGCGCAACGCGGCTCGCGATCCGAGCCAGGCTGTGTTTGGCATTGTCCAAGGTGGACTCGACGAAGCGCTGCGCCTGGAAAGTTGCGCAGGGCTGGTGGAGATTGGCTTCGATGGCTACTCGATCGGCGGCCTCAGCGTTGGCGAGTCGCCGGATGAAATGTATCGGGTGCTCGATTTCACCGTGCCGGCGTTGCCGGTCGACTGCCCACGCTATTTAATGGGGGTCGGGCGGCCGCAGGATCTGTTGGAAGCAATTGCTCGCGGTGTCGACATGTTCGATTGCGTGATTCCCACGCGAAACGGCCGCAACGCACAGGCATTTACCGATTCTGGCCCGGTTCGGCTTCGTAATCGCAAGCACGAACGCGACACGCGACCGCTCGACGAAAATTGCCCCTGCCCTGCCTGTCAACATAGCGTCGGTTATTTGCGTCACCTGTTCCAAGCGAACGAAATGCTCGGCCCGATCCTACTATCGGCTCACAATGTCTGCTATTACGAGCGATTGTTGTCAGCGGCTCGCGCTGCGATCGACGCCGGGCGTTTTCACGAATTTTCCCGAGAAAAACTGTTGGGTTGGCAGGGTCAGGCTATCGCAAAACTCGACTGACATCCTTCGAATGGCTCGGATGCGACGAAAACGGATTATTGCAGAGCGATACCGGCCTTCAAGCCGCAACGGCTCGTCCCGCTCAACGTCGTTGGCCAAGACGGAAATGAATGCGAAGAGACGGATGGCGGCCTTGCCTAAACTGCCGCGTAGTCCTATGATGCGTCGTTTATGGCTAGCGAAAATCCGTCTCTCAAGCGGCGATTTGCTAGAAAATGAATCATTATCTTCTGGGGGGCGGGCAAGCTTTCGTGGCTTGTGCATTCTCGGTTTTTTGAATGTCCATTTTTATCGCTCAAACGACACACCTTCTGCTTGGCCAGGGCGGCGGATTACCCTTTAACCCGATTCCGCTCCTGCTCATCGCGGCCTTGTTTTACTTCATGATGATCCGGCCCGAGCAGCAAAAACAGCGACTGCGTCGCGAATCGCTCGCCGGCATCAAGAAAAACGATCGTGTCATCACTGTGGGTGGCGTCTACGGTCTGGTAACCAATGTGCAGAAGGACGCCAACGAAGTCACGATTAAAGTGGATGAAGCCACGAACACGAAACTTCGCGTAACACTCGGCTCGATTGACAAGATTTTGACCGACGAGTCGAACGAAGAAAAATCAGGGACGAAATCATGATCAGGTTGACCAGTACATTTTCCCGTCGCGTTTCCATTGCCTGGAGCGCGATGTTGCTTGTCGGCGTCGCATTGTTCGCCTCGCCAAGTTCGGTTTGGGCCCAAGCCGACGCTCCTGTGGCCGACGCCGCTGAAACACTCGAGGGCGCGCCACCGGAACCTGCCGAAGCGCCAGTAGAAGCCACGCCGGCGGACGCCGCAGCCCCAACGCTTGTGCCTCCGGCCAATGAAACGCCCGACGAATCGGCACCAAGCGAGTCGAACTCCGATCCCCAGCCGGCCGACTCAACCACCCCAGCGTCGTCGAGCAACGAGGTGCCGACAGATCAGCCAGCCGAAGAATCTGCGGACGGCGCCTCGACCGATGTGGACGGCGACGAAACAGCCGCGGACGACGCGGAGGTCGCAGAGACGGGGACTTCCGAGTCGATGAATGCGCTAGTTGTGTTGGCAGTGCTAGCCGTCTTGATCGTCATTTTTTGGCTCAGCGGCAGGTTCTCCAATTCGGTGCGAATGCCCGATCATGGCTGGAAGATCGGCTTGGCACTCTGCACGATTGTCGCGGCAAGTATTGTCACCGTTACACGCTGGCCGCCGCTGCTTGGGCCCGACCTAAGTGGTGGTGTAAATCTCATTTACCAGATCGACCCCGACGAATCGAAGGATGTGCCTGTAGATAAGTTGATTGCGGCGATCAGTCGCCGTATCAATCCATCGGGCTTGAAGGAAGTGACCATTCGCCCTTATGGGCAACGGCAAGTCGAAATCATCATTCCCCGCGCCGATCCGGCTGAAGTCGAGTTGATCAAACGTGGCTTGGAAAACGCCGGTGTTTTGGAATTTCGTATCACCGCTAGTTCCGACAGCGCCGACGATGCGCAATTGATTAAACTGGCGCGCGAATCGGCCTCGCGCTCCGTATTGATTAACGGCGTTCCCGCCGGCAAGTGGGTTTTGCTCAGCGAGGAAAAATTCCCGGTAGGCGAACGAGGCGATCTGGTATTGCGCGATGCGCCCAATGGTCAGCAACAAGTGCTGGTAAAATTCGACCCCTACAACGTGACGGGTGGCGACCTGAGTACGACATACTCGGGTATCGACAACACGGGCAATCCTGCCGTCAACTTCACGTTTGAAGATGCCGGCGCCGGGCGTTTCGCTGATTTGACTACGAAGAATGCGCCCATACCAGGATCGAACTTTCAGCGTCGTCTCGGCATCGTGCTCGACGATGTCCTGCTATCAGCTCCAAATTTGCGTGAACCAATTACCGGTGGTCACGGCCAGATTTCCGGCCGTTTTACACCTGAAGAAGTTGAGTTTCTGATTAGTATCCTCAACGCTGGTTCGCTTCCCGCGGCGCTCGACCCGACTCCGATCAGCGAGTTGAGTACGTCGGCTACCCTGGGGGCCGATACGATTCGCAAAGGCCAGGCGGCAATGACCATCTCGATGGTCTTGGTCGTCGTGTTCATGCTCGTCTATTACCGATTTGCGGGGTTTGTGGCATGCTTGGCGCTTGCTTCAAACCTTGTGCTGCTACTGGCTACGATGATCGCCTTTCGTGCTGCATTTACCTTGCCGGGCATCGCCGGCCTGGTATTAACGGTTGGCATGGCAGTCGACGCCAACGTGCTAATCTTCGAGCGCATTCGCGAAGAACTTGCGAAAGGGAGCGCTTTGAGGCTGGCGATTCGTAACGGTTTCGATCGCGCAACACAGACGATTCTCGATGCGAACATCACGACGCTTATCACCGCGGTCGTGTTGTTCTGGATTGGTACGGATCAAATCAAAGGCTTCGCCGTCACGCTCATCCTGGGCATTGTCATGAGCATGTACACGGCGATCTTCTGTTCACGGATTGTCTTTGATTTGGCTGAACGCGTGCAAAAGATGACTAACCTTTCGATGATGCAGGCGCTTGGAAACACGCAGTTCGACTTCCTAGGCAAACGCAACCTTGCATTTGTTGGCTCGCTGGCCATCATCGTGCTGGGGCTCGTGGGCGTCGTCAATCGCAACAAAGGCCTGCTCGATATCGACTTCATGGGCGGCTCGTCGGTGACGATTGTGTTCAAGGACTCGCAACCGATCGAAGACGTACGAACAACAGCCTCCGTGCTTCCCGACCTGACGGTGCGCGGCGTGGGTGAAGTAGGCTCGGCGACGGCGGACAAGAGTTACGCGATCGATACATCCGATCGCGACTTGGCCCACGTGGAAAAAACCCTCGAAGAGGCGTTTGCCGGATTGCTGGTCACCAATTCGCTCTCGCACTCGCCGCTCGCCGAGTCGGGACCGGGCGAAGGCGGCACGCCCGAACTATCGACGCAGTTGACCTTTGGCGAAGAGATTAAGTATGACACGCTCGACAAGATGGTCGCCGAGGCGTTCGAGGAGAACAATATCCCGGTCGGCGCGTATTCGATGGTGAATCCGAATTATGCACCGGGATCGAGCCAGGCCTATCATGACTGGAAGCTTTCGCTAGTAGTTCCCGGCGAGCAGGCCGAGGCACTCGTTCAATCGCTTGCCGGAAAGATCAACGCAATGACGGTATTTCCCTCCGCAAGCAATATTGGCGGCAAGGTCGCTAGTGATACACAGTTGCAGGCGGCATTGGCAATTCTGGCCAGTCTGGTGTTCATCGTGGCTTATATCTGGATTCGATTCCAGCACATCATCTTTGGCTTGGCGGCCGTACTGGCGCTCGTACACGACGTACTAGTAACGCTCGGCATTTTGGCGCTAAGTAAGTATATTGCGGAACATCTTGGCTTCATCGCAGGCCCGCTAATGATCGAAGAATTCAAGATCAGCCTGACCATTGTGGCCGCGTTTCTCACAATCGTCGGTTATTCGCTTAACGATACGATCGTGGTATTCGACCGTATTCGCGAAGTGCGGGGCAAGAGCCCCGGCCTGACTGGTGAGATGATCAACACGAGCATTAACCAAACGCTCAGCCGTACATTGCTCACGTCGTTAACGACGTTGATCGTTGTAGTTATCCTCTACTTTGGCGGTGGCCCAGGCATTCACGGTTTTGCTTTCGCACTTACCGTCGGCGTTATGGTCGGTACTTACAGTTCGGTCTTCATCGCGTCGCCAGCTTTGCTGTGGATGATGGATCAAGGCAACAAAGCGGGCACTCAACCGCGTAAAACGGCGAAACAGGTCGCGTGAGCCTCTCGCAACGGCTTGAGAGCCGCACACCGAAGCTTGCAAGCACCTTGGGCTTCCAGCGATTTTCGTTCACTGGTGTGGCTGGTTGCCACGTGCAAAGAATCGGAATAGATCGCGCCGTTTGAGAATGCCAACGAGCTTGGGTGACTCAAGTCGATCGACCACAAAGACCACATCGTCGGCCACTCGGCCAAACGTGCTCCACGCTAAATCAAGCGTGTCGTCCGGCCTCAATACTGGGAACGAGGGAATGGCAAGGTCGGCTGCGCAGACAAGCGTCCCCAGTTCGTGATCGAACATGGCGTCCCGCAAGTCGGGATACCGGATCACGCCTGCCAGCACGCCGGTTGTTTCGATAACGGGAAATGTGTTGTCGTGACAATCTTCGATGAATTCGACGACCTCAGCGAAGGTCGCCGCGGCGGAAATCGCCTCAACGTCGCGGCGCATCAACTCGGCGACGGAAATTGTCTTCGTTTCTCGTCCCTGCCACGGATCGCGTCCTAATGCCTGCAGGATACGATTGACCAGACCTCGCAGTTCATCGAGCGGTGTCGTAGCCGAGTGAAAAATCGCATGGGACAGTGGAACTTCACCGGCTCGAATCACCGCGAAGCGAAGCACAAGGGGGCCGACAATTTCAAAAACGACGACCGTTCCCAAAATAATCGTCAAAAGATGCTCGCCGATCTCAGGTGCTCTTTCGGCGGCAAGCGAAGCCAACGCGATCGCTGCTCCAGCTTGGGCCAGCAGAGTGGCGCCGAGCCATTGCTTTACTTTCGGGCCATCGACGCGCGCATTCGCGGCCAGGAAGACACCGCCATACTTGCCAAGCGTTCGCAAGACAACGTAAACTCCACCCGCCGCGCCAGCCGCATAGAGCGCGTGCAGATCGAGTTCGGCGCCATGAATCACAAAAAACACGACACAAAGCAACTCGGTCAAATGGTCGAGCTGGCCTACGATCTCGCGCGCCCGTCCCGAGGAATTCGCCACCATGGCGCCCATGGCCAGGAAGGTGAGCAAATAGGGGAGATCGAGTTTCATACAGATACCGAACGCTAGCGTGACGATGGCGACCAGCACCACGAGCCATTGTTCATGGCTGAGCAGCCCGCAAGCGTAGCTGGCGACCAATCCAGCAACACACCCAACGAATGCAGCGGCGGCTAAGTCGGCGCCTAGTTCGCGCACTTGCGCCCAGAGCGGGTAAGCAGACGAGTCGGTTACGTAGAGAATGGCGACAAACAGAAGTTCGAAAATAATGATGGCCGCCAAATTGTTCATGGCCACGAGCGAGATCGCCAAGTCGGTAACGGGGCCTTCGGCTTCGTTTTCCTTGAGCACCAGCACGGTGGTTGCGGGGGCAGTCGCCATCGCCAAGGCACCGAAGAGTAGTGCGGATTCCCATGCTTGCCCAACCAGGAAAAGGCCGACTGAAACGAGCAAGAAGGTTAGCAACTGTTCACCGGCCGAAAGTCGAACCGCGCGAGAAACTATGCGTCGGAACGAAACCATATCGAATCGGCACCCCATGGCGAACAGTACCAACGCCATGGCGAGCTTGCCGAGCGGATCGAGATATTCTAAGTGGCTATGCGGAAATACGCCTAGTACTTCCGGACCGAGCAATAACCCGGTGAGCAAGAATGATGTGACGTGCGGCAGATGCAAAACGCGACCGCAGAGCCCCCCGAGCACGGCCGCGCCAAAAAGAATGCCAATCGTGACAATCAGGTCGATTTCTAATATTTCGTGACCAGTCACAGCGATTTAGGCGTAAGGGCAATCGGTTGAAAGGCGCCACGGGCACCAA
>JAGQOS010000161.1:406-9547 GCA_020427265.1 Planctomycetales bacterium | reverse complement strand
TACCAGAAGCAGCGGACAGCACATCCAGATCCCCGTCGCCGTCGACATCCGCCGCAAACACGCTGCTTGGGCCGGAAGCAACACCGATTGATCGAGCTGAGAAGTTCTGATTCCCATCGTTCTCGTACCACGCGATCGAAGTCGCGGAGGAGCTGAGCACGTCGATGTCGCCGTCGCCGTCGACATCGGCGGCGAACACGGTCCACGCCCAGTTCGCGCTGTTGCTGATCACACGCTTGCTGAATGCCTGGTTGCCATCGTTCTCATACCACGCGATCGTATCGTCGTCTGCGGACGCGCTGAGCGCATCCATATCGCCGTCGCCGTCGACATCGGCGGCAAACACGTTTATCGCCCCACGCGCGCTGTCGCTGATCACATGCTGCGTGAATGCCTGGTTGCCGTCATTCTCATACCACGCGACCGTATCGCTACCCCCAGAAGCGGCAAGCACGTCCATGTCGCCGTCGCCATCGATGTCAGCGGCGAACACACTATTGGCGCCGTTGTCACTCGTGCTGATGGTTTGTGGTGCCGAGAATCCGTCGGACCTCCTAGCCGGAGGTTCGACCATGACAGGGTAATCCTCGACCTCGCCGCCCAGCGCGACGCCATGAAATCCCAGGAAGCCGACAGTGCTCAGCCGCAACCGCGCAAGCGTGTCGCCCGTCCGAGCCCAACTCGGCACGTCGAACTGCAACACGTTGTCGCCTTCCTCGACGGCGGCACTCGCGAAAATACGTTCACCCGGTCCGCCCCAATTGCCGTCGCCATTGAAATCGATCCAGGCGTCGAGCTTTGCGCCGGCTGGGGCGTTCTGAACGTTGACGGTAACGGTCGCATCGAGCTGGCCGACGCGGATCGTGCCGAACGTTACGCCGTCTTCATCCGCCCCGTCGCCATCAGCGGCTGAGGAAGGAACGCCGTCTGCCTCGGCGTCGCGCGTCGGGCCGAGCATCGGTCCGGTGGCTTCATGCTGCGCCCCGTTGTCGGCAAGGGTCGTTGGATAGGGCGCCGGCGCGTCGCCGAAGTCGGCCGCCAGCAGCGTGCGTTGCTCGAGCAGTTCGATGCCCAGTGGCTCGGTGAGATACGAAAATTCGCCCAGCCGTGCGCCGCGACGTTGCGGTTGGCGACGAATCCCGCATCGTGATTGGCGACTGCGGCGTTTCAAGCCCATTCTCCGTGCGTCGATTCATCACATCTTCGTGCAGTTCTAGCACCCCTTAATGTAGCTATCCACGACAGGCCGGTCAATTTGGGCGTCTTGCCGGGAATTATCCGCAGCGCGTCGTCGTGGGGCAAAATGACCTCGTCGGGCAGACCGGGGCTGAATCGCAAATGAACTGGCTCGATACATCGGGAACACTTATCCGCACTAATCTTCGCTGAATCTGTATGAGTGGCGATCAGCGGCGATGAGCGTTCTTCCAATGGCTGTATCAAAATCAGGTGGCCGGCGATCTCGTTCAAGTCCGGATGTTGGAATTGAGGATTCAGCCATTCGGCCTGTACGAACGCTCTTGCTGTTCGCCCGTGCGCGAGCCTAGAATTCTTTCTACATGACGACTGATATTACGACCAAGGCCGAGACGGCCGGGTCGCTCGGAGAGTTGGTCGGCCGTCTCCACGCGCACGACGGCTTCGCCGAGGTGCTTCGCCTGCTGGCGGCAGGCGAACGGGCATCGCTCGACGGAGTCTGGGGGGCTTCGCGCGCGCTCGTCGCGGCATCGCTCGCGCACCGTTGCCCGGCCACGGTGGTGGTCGTTTGCCCAACTGGCGACGACATCGACGACTTCTGCGACGATCTGCGGCTATTCATGCCCGATCGTGTGGAGCCGTTTCCGGCTTGGGAAGTCGAAGCCGGCGAAGAGCGATTCGAAGACGCCGCCTACGGCGACCGGCTCCGGGTGCTGAAGCGGCTCGCCGGCGGCGTTGCGCCCAAGCTCGTTGTTACCAGCATTCAAAGCCTATTACAGCCCGTGCCGGACGCCGCCGAGTTGGCGGCTGAGTCGCGGCTACTAGCCGTGGGCGATATGATCGAGTTGGAAGATCTCGGCGAGTGGCTTGTCGCCCGCGGGTTTCACAACACGCCCGCCGTGCGACTGCCCGGCGAATTTTCGATCCGCGGCGGCATCGTCGACTTGTTCGCCCCCGATTGGGAACACCCGGTGCGAATCGACCTGTTCGACGACGAGATCGAGTCGATCCGCCAGTTCGAAGTGGAAAGCCAACGCAGCCTGGGTGAGTTGAAGACAGCTGACCTGTCCGTATTATCTGCCGGGCTCGATGAACATTCGCACCTGAGCGAATATCTGCCCGAGGGAAGTTGGCTGTTGCTCGTCGAGCCGGGTGAATTGGCCGAACACGGCCGCTCCTTCTACGACGCGCAATTGCGCCGCGATCTGATCCACGATGTTCCCGGCGTGATGAAGCAGATCGCGCGATGGCCGCACGTTTCGGCCGAAGGCATGGCCGTGGGCGGCGCCGATGTAACGTGGCGATTGCCGGTCGAGTCGGTCGAACGGTTTAGCGGCGATGTGAACAAGGTGCGCGGCGAGCTGGAGGCCGCCGCCGGCGGGCAACAGGTGTTCGTCGTCTGCGAGACCGAAGCCGAGGTCGCGAGGCTAACGGAAATCTTCGGCGAAACCGAACTCGCCCGGCAAGGGAAGATCCAGTTTCCCGTGGGCCGGCTCAGCCAGGGGTTTCGGCTCGTTTCAGATCGCATTTCGCTGGTCGGCGGGCGCGAGCTTTTCCACCGCACCGATCTCGCCCGGCGTAGCCGCCGCAAGCTAGGCCGCGTGATCGATAGCTTTCTCGACTTGCGCGAGAACGACCTGGTCGTGCATCTGGCGCATGGCGTGGGCCGGTATCGCGGCCTGAAGCTGCTCGAGAAAGAAGGCCAGACCGAAGAGCATTTGGAACTCGAGTTCCAAGGCGACACGAAAATCTACGTGCCCAGTTCGCGCATCGACCTGGTGCAGAAGTATGTTGGCGGAACAAAGGGCAAGAAGCACCTGGCCAAGATTGGCGGCAAAGTCTGGGCGCGTCAGAAACGCGAAGCGGAGCTTGCCTGCACCGAATTGGCGACGGAGATGGTCGAGCTGCAAGCGCTGCGCGAGCTGCGGCCCGGCATCGCTTTTCCGCCCGACTCGCCGTGGCAGAAGGAATTCGACGCTTCGTTCCCCTATACGGAAACGCCGGATCAATTGGCGGCGATCGCGGCCATCAAAGACGACATGCAACGACCGCAACCCATGGACCGGCTGCTGTGCGGCGATGTGGGCTTTGGCAAAACCGAAGTCGCTGTGCGCGCAGCGTTCAAGGCGATCGATGCCGGGTATCAAGTCGCCGTGCTCGTGCCGACCACGGTACTGGCCGCACAGCACTACCGATCGTTTCGCGATCGCCTGGCTGAGTTCCCGTTTGAAATCGCCATGCTCTCACGGTTTTGCTCGGGCAAAGAAGAACGCAGCGTGCTCGAACGGCTGGAAGCCGGATCGATCGACCTGGTGATCGGCACGCATCGACTCGCACAGGCCGATATCAACTTTCGCAAGCTGGGTCTGTTGATCATCGACGAGGAACAGCGTTTCGGCGTCGCAGTCAAAGAGCGGCTCAAGGCGGCCCGCGCCGTGGTCGACGTGCTGACACTTTCCGCCACACCGATTCCGCGCACATTGCACATGTCGCTGTTGGGCGTGCGCGACATCGCAAATCTGGAAACCGCGCCGGCGGACCGTCTGGCGATCGAAACCAAAGTGACTCGCTTTAACGACGAGTTGATTCGCAACGCCGTGTTGCGAGAAATGCGTCGCGGCGGCCAGATATTCTTTGTGCACAATCGCGTACAGGATATCGAAAAAGTGGCCAAACGGTTGCGCGAGATCGTGCCCGAAGCGAGCATCGGGATTGGCCACGGGCAAATGCCGGGGCACGAGTTGGAAGAGGTGATGGTCGCCTTCATTGCCGGCGAATTCGACATCTTGCTCGCCACGACGATCATCGAAAGCGGTCTCGACATTCCCAACGCCAACACCATCTTTATCGACGATGCCGACCGCTACGGCCTGGCCGAGTTGCATCAACTGCGCGGCCGCGTGGGGCGCTACAAACATCGCGCCTATGCTTATCTGCTGATCGACAAGAAGAAGCATCTCTCGCGCGAAGCTTCGCGCCGACTGCGGGCGATTGAAGAGTACAGCGACCTGGGGGCTGGGTTCGCCATTGCCATGCGCGATCTCGAAATTCGCGGCGCGGGCAACTTGCTGGGCACGCAACAGAGCGGGCACATCAACAACGTGGGCTATGAGCTGTATTGCGCGCTGCTGGAAAGTTGCGTGCGGAAAATGAAGAAAATGCCGCCAAAAGAGTCGATCGAGGTCGACGTGAATCTGCCGAGCGAAGCCTTCCTTCCCGAATCGTATGTGACCGACGTGCGGCTGAAGATCGATCTCTATCGACGCCTCTCGCGCCTTACGAACCGCGAGGATCTGGCAGATTTCGCCGAAGAACTGGCCGACCGCTTTGGCCCGCGGCCCCAGGTGGTCGATCGGCTGATCACCCTGGCCGAGATCCAGATCCTGGCCCATCGTTGGCAGATCCGGGCGATTCACATCGAAGATCGCTACATCGTTTTCACGTACGCCATCAAGCGCGTCATTCAGAAGCTAGCATCGCGCGACGGAATCGATCTACGCATTGCCGACGAGAAAAGCGCGTATCTGCCGTTTGATACCGAACTTATGAAAAACGGCGGCGTGCTCGATCTCGTGAAATCCGTGTTGCGGCCTTGAGCGTTCTCTCCCTATAATCCGCCCCGCTTTTTCGCGCCCAGACGATGCCGCGGCGCGGGCGTTCGGCTACGAGCTAGCGTCGCTCGCGACGGAACAAGAAACGAGAACCGCCACGTGAAAGTCACCACTTCAATCGTTATTGGCTCGCTAGTAGCATGCCTGGCGGCGGCCGACGCGGCGCGTGGGCAACAGCCGTATCCGAGCACCGGAGCGCCGCAGTATCCCATCGCCAATCCGGGCCAGAACTTCGCACCGGGCCAGGCGTCAGGCGCACCTTACCAGACGCAGGCCCCCGTGCAGCCCAACCAGCCGACATCAACCAACCCGCCGTATCAAGGGCCAGCGCAGACAGCTCCGTACCAATCGCCGCCGCCGGCCGCGGCACCGCAACAAACCGCGTCTCCGGCGGAACTCATCGAACGGGGTGAAATTCTGGCATGGGTGGGTAGCGAACCTATCTTGGCCGGCGACGTGCTCCCTTCGGTAAACGAACTGCTCACGCAAAACGCCGAACAGTTGGCCGGAGCGCCTGAGGTGGAAATCGAAAAGCTCAAACGCATGTTGATGCAGCGCGAAGTGACGCGCATGATCGACAACAAGTTACTGCTGCTCGAAGCGAAACGCAATATTCCCAAAGAGAATCTCGACGGCGTTTTTCAACGGATCGGCGACGAATTCGAAAAGTCGCAAATCGACCGCTTGTACAAGACGACCAACACGTCGACCCGCTCGCAGCTCGATGCCTACCTTCGTTCGCTCGGTTCATCGATCGCCCAGCAGCGGCAAAATTTCCAGGAACGAATGCTTGGCACACAATGGCTGCGCCAGCAAGTGAAGACGGAAACAGAGATTACGCATCAACAGATGCTCAAATATTACTGGGAACACATCGACGACTACGAACACGAGGCGCAAGCCCGCTGGGAAGAGTTGTCGGTCGACTTCGCGCGCTTCAATAACAAGGCCGAAGCGTACGCCAAGTTGGCGGAACTGGGGAACGCGGTTTTTCAGGGCGCGAACTTTCAAGAGTTGGCCAAGGCCGAATCACATGGACTGACGTCGGCCGAAGGGGGCCAGTACGACTGGACCACCCGCGGAGCGCTCGTCTCCGAAGAATTGAACCGTGCACTCTTTACGTTGCCCGTGGGGCAGTTGAGTCCCATCCTCGAGTCGGCCACCAGCTTTCACATCGTGCGCGTGATCGAGCGCGTGGATGCCGGTCGCAAGCCGTTTCTCGAAGCTCAGGTGGATATCAAGAAGACACTCGAGGAGGAGTTTGCTAAGGGGCAACTCGAATCATTCCTCAAAGGCCTGCGTAAGGACACGCGCGTTTGGACCGTGTTCGACGACCAGCAGACGGCGCGGCGTTAATCGGAAACCATCGATGACCGAGGATTCGATTCAACAGCGCATCGACGCTGCGTTTCGCCAGGTTAGCCAGGTCGTGTGGATCGTCACTGCGCAAGACGGCGCACGGCGCGGCGGGTTACTGGCCACATGGGCCGGCCGAGCGTCGATCGATCCCGCGCGGCCGTTGGCCACGGCGGCAATTGCCGAGAACCATTACACACGCGAACTGATCGATAGCAGCGGCGCGTTCGCCTTGCATTTGATCGCGGCGGATCAGGTCGAGCTTGCCTGGCGCTTTGCGATCGGATCGGGGCGCGATCGCGATAAACTCGCGGAAGTCGCGCACCGTCGGGGCGCGAGCGGCAGCCCGATTCTCGATAGTTGCGTTGCCTGGTTCGACTGCCAGACGTTTGCGCGACATTCGACGGGTGATCGGATCTACTATTGGGCCGACGTTCTTGACGCCGGACAGCCCGGCCACGCCGCACCGCTACGCGACGACGAACTGTTCTCCCTGGCGACCGAAACGCAGCTTGCCGAGCTTGGCGCGAATATGCGAGCCGATATTGCGGCACAGCGCCCACTCTACGAGACCTGGCGTGTCGGCCTGTCGGAATGATTTCACGCGGAACGCAGCACTTCTCCGACATTTCAGTGCGTCAAACGCACGGCGGCGAGGTTGGTGCACTCGGAACAGCGACCCTCGCAGACCTCCCATCTTCACTGTTTATCCATATTCAGCCAATTGCTTTTCGTTGACCCTGCTAGCGACCGTAACTAGAATAAGGTCAGCTCGTGAGGATTCTCGCGAGAAAACTTGTCTTGTAGCTGGGGGGCGTTCTCCCCTGGAAGTGGAGCAACCGGAATCGACGCGATTGCCGCGCGCGAATCAATGCATCGACAAGCATCGATCGGTCGATAATTCGGACGCCCTTGTCAAGGTCGGCCTTGGACACGGAATGAGTGGCGCCGCGATGCGCCGAAGAAGATGAGCAACGTGGGATCGAGTCATCTGCGGCCGCCCAACGACGAGCCACCGAGTGGCCACGCTCAACCTTCAGGCTCCACGCGCAGTAAATTTTCGGCCTTGGCCGGTCCTGGCGCCGATGAAGCGCCCACGATCATTTCCAATGGCGCACCCGCTCCGATGCCGGCGCCCTTGGGAGCGCATCCACTTGAATTAGGACGCAAGCTCGAAGGCGAGCGGCTAGGGCACTTTGAACTTGTGGAGTTCGTAGGCGGCGGCGGAATGGGCGCCGTCTTCAAAGCGACCGATACGATGCTCAACCGTACGGTCGCCGTGAAAGTGCTCTCTTCGGAGCAGGCGCACGACCCCGAAACGCAGCGACGATTCAAGAACGAGGCCCAATCGGCGGCGCGGCTCGACCACGCCAACATCGCCCGCGTTTACTACGTGGGTGAAGATCGTGGCGTTCATTACATTGTCTTCGAGTATATCGACGGTACGAATTTGCGCGACGTGGTCGCCCAGCGCGGTCCGTTGGCGCTCGACGACGTTTTGCGGGTCACGATGCAGCTCATCGAAGCGCTCGCGCACGCCAGCGACCGCGATGTTGTGCATCGCGACATCAAGCCTTCGAATGTGTTGATCACGCCGACAGGACGAGCCAAGCTGGTCGACATGGGGCTGGCGCGTTTGCATCAGGTGGAGCAGACCAACGACTTGACGGCGAGCGGTGTAACGCTCGGCACGTTCGACTACATTTCCCCCGAGCAAGCGCGTGATCCGCGCATGGCCGATGTGCGCAGCGATCTTTATTCGCTTGGCTGTACAATGTTCTTCATGCTCACGGGCCGACCGCCGTTTCCCGAGGGAACCGTGCTGCAGAAGTTGCTCATGCACCAGGGTGACGAACCACCCGACCCGGCCGAGTTTCGCGACGACATTCCTGTGGAAATGACGCGGATTGTCACGCGTTTATTGGCCAAGTCACCGGCGCGACGCTACCAGACACCACGCGCCTTGGCCGACGACGTGATCCAGCTTTCGCGCGAACTAGGTATCGTGTTGAGCGACGGCGACAGCGCTTCGTCTTACACGCTTCGCGATTCGGTTTTCGGCGTTCCGGCGCTGCGCGGCGTCGATGCCTGGCGACGGCATGTGCCGTGGATCAGCGCGGTCGTGCTTTTTGTCGGCGCGATCGCCTGGCTCGACTACTCGTTCCGGCATGCTGCCGAGCCGATGGAGTTGCCTCCGGTCAATCCGCTGGTGGCGACACCAACGGAAAAGGAGCCCGACCGGAACGTAGAGGAACCACCGTCCGCGCCCGCGACAACGGGAACCGCAGATGTCGCTGTAACGGACACGCCAAACAATGCCACCGAGCCTGACGCGACGAGCGATTCGGCAACGGACGAACCGCCAGCAACAGCGAACGTGGCTGTTTCCGTTCCGGACGAATTTCCAGTGGCCGAGCCGAAGGAAACGCCGGTCGCGCCGGCCAACACGGTGATTTCCGCGAGACCGTTAGCGGCCGGTTTGGAACAGGCGGGGATCTCGGAAGCGGTCATGCTGGCGGCCTTGCCGGTTGCCGCATCGCTGCATGCCGACAACGCGCCGCTGGAAGCGGGCATGTCGCTCGCCACCGGGACGAGTACGAAGCCCGAAATCACCGCCCCTCCGGCCGACCCACCCGACGCGGTAAAACCGAGCACGGCCGACATTGCCAAGGGGGTGCTCATTGTCGCTCCCGGGGCGGCCGAGCCAGCCTTTACTTCGCTGCGTGCCGCCATTGCGGCTGCCAGCAGCGGCGCAGTCATCGAGCTACGTTTTAACGGTGAGTTGGTTGAACGCCCCTTGCTGCTGGCGAATCAATCGCTCACGATTCGCGCCGGCGAAGGTTATTTGCCACGCATTGTGTTTCGACCAACCGATGAAGACATCGATCCGAGCGAGTATCCTCGTTCGATGGTCAGCCTTTCAGGCGGCGCGCTAACGCTCGTGAACGTGGATTTGGAGTTGAAAGTTCCGCGCGGC
>JAGQOS010000161.1:0-396 GCA_020427265.1 Planctomycetales bacterium | reverse complement strand
AGCCGATCACTGGTGCCTGATTTCGCCACGCGGCGCCGAGAGCGTGCGGCTTTCTCGCTGTCGGTTAACGATTCAAAACGCTTCGGAATCCCGGGCCGCTTATCATCCGCGCGTTTCTTTTTTCCGCATTGCGCGGCGGGCCGATTCGGATGCCATGTCGATGGAAGACGACCCGGTCGCTCAAACCGCTTCTTCACTCCGCTTGAGCGATTGCGTGATCCGCGGCGAGGCGTCGCTCTACGAGGCGGCATCGCAACTGGCCGGCGCCTTTCAATGGGAAAACGGGTTATTGGCAATCAGCGGCCGAGCCTTCGAACTGGCCGCGTCCGAGCCAGGTAATAAACAACGCGGAAGTTTGCGCGCCGACCTGAATCATGTGACCATGCTTTCACAGTA
>JAGQOS010000160.1 GCA_020427265.1 Planctomycetales bacterium | reverse complement strand
CGACAACTGCAGGTACGACCAAGTGAAGAGCGGCAAGCCGACTAACGAACGTCTCGACTCCAGGCTCGACGACCTGGTGGCGCGACTCAACCGAGCGGAGGAGCGGCACGACACGGTCCAGCAAGTCGCCTTCGAAAAGCTCGACGTGATCGAGCGTTTTGTATCGCAAGTCGACTCGCATTTGAGCTGCGTCGCCACCCAACTCGAAAAGGACTACGCCAACATGCATGAAAGCCTCGAAAAACTTTACCAGTTCCACGCCGCGCACGACCGTGTGCTAAACGGGCGTAACGGCCAGGATGGCTTGCTGATTCGCACAGATCGGGTCGAGCAGTATGTGGCGTCGAGCCGCTGGATGATACGAGCCGTTGTGGCGGCAACGATTACGCTGGTCGCTACAACCGTCGCTGGATGGATGGCAACTCAATAGGTCGAAAGATGAACATGCCTCGCGATCGAATTCAAAAACTCGTGCGTATCCCCGCCGGTCAGTTGCGGCCCAATCCGCGCAATTGGCGTACCCACCCAGACACACAGCGGCGGGCGCTGCGCACGATGCTCGACGAAGTCGGCTACGCCGACGCCTTGCTGGCCCGTGAAACGGCCGGTGGCCTGGAACTCGTCGATGGCCACTTGAGGGCCGACCTCGACCCAGAAGCCATTGTCCCGGTGCTCGTGCTCGACTTGAACGAGGCGGAAGCCAACCTGGTTCTGGCGACGCTCGATCCGCTCGCCGCCATGGCCGAAGCCGACTGCGATAAGCTCTCGGTGCTGCTCGACGACTTGCATCTTGCCAACGACGAGTTGAGCGCACACTTGAGCAAACTGCTTGGGGAACCACCGGCGTTCGATTTCGACTGTCCGCTTCCTCCGGTCGACAACTTCGCGGCCGACCAAAGCGCACTGCGGAAAAAGTGGCGAGTGGCCAAGGGGCAGCTCTGGCAAATCGGCGTTCACCGGCTGCTATGCGGCGATGCAACCCAAACAGACGACTACGACCGGTTGCTTGGCGCCGCCATGCCGGTGGCCATGATTACCGATCCGCCGTATGGCGTTTCGTATGATCCGTTGTGGCGCGAACGGAAGGGGAAACTCGTTGGCTCGCAACGGGCGACGATCCCGAACGACGATGCATTCGACTGGTCGGCTGCCTTTCGCCTGTTCACCGGCAATGTCGCCTATGTTTGGCATGCGTCGCGTTTTTCGGGCCAGGTCCAACGCCAGATCGAAGCCTGCGGATTTCGTCTGCGGGCGCAAATTATTTGGGCCAAGCAGCACTTCGCGCTATCGCGCGGCGATTATCACTGGCAGCACGAGCCGTGCTGGTACGCAGTACGCGCCGGTGAACGGTCTCATTGGCAGGGCGACCGTAGCCAGTCGACGCTTTGGCAAATCGCGAATCTGTCGGCATTTGGCGCCACCGACAGCGACCAAGCAACCTTCCACGGCACTCAAAAGCCGGCCGAATGCATGGCCCGCCCCATGCGTAACAACACGGCGCCGGGCGACGCGGTTTACGACCCGTTCTTAGGCTCGGGCACCACGATGGTGGCAGCCGAGCACCTGGGACGCGTGTGCTACGGCATGGAAATCGATCCTGTTTTCTGCGCCTTGACGCTCGAACGGATGGAAAACTTCGGCTGCCATCCTGTATTGATCGACGAATCGATGGAAGAAAGCGAGGCCACCCATGCAAGTGCGTGATCGAATCAAGGAACTGCGCCGCGTGCCGGCTCGCGATTTGCGTCCCAACGCGCGGAATTGGCGCATGCATCCCGAGGCACAACGCAACGCCTTACGCGGCGTGCTGGCCGAGATCGGGCTTGCCGATGCGCTGCTGGTGCGCGAATTGCCCAACGGCGTGCTGGAATTGATCGATGGGCATTTGCGCGCCGAGACGCTGCCGGATCAACACGTGCCGGTGCTCGTCCTCGATGTGGATGAGGCCGATGCGAACAAGATTCTCGCCACGCTCGATCCGCTGGCTGCCATGGCCGAAGCCAACGCCGAGCGGCTCGACGACCTGCTGAAGAATTGCGAATTGAAGAACGAAGCGGTTCAGCAGCTATGTCACCGGCTTATTCAGTCGGAAGAAGTCGACGCGTCGCCTCCTCCATCGGCCGCCGGACCGCCTTGCGACATCCCGGCCACGTATCAGGTGATCGTGGAATGTCAGGACGAAGACGAACAGCAGGAAGTATACGAACAGCTTGCCAGCCAGGGCCGGCGCTGCCGCGTATTGACTCTGTGATTCAACGAACCTACGCCGAGCAACTCTAAACTCTCGCAGCGAACGCCATGCCTGTTTTCGATTTCCAACTTGAATGCCCCGTGCACGACTCGTTTCGAGTGCGCCAAGTGACCGGCATGTTCGACCTGGCGCCGGAACATGTGGGGCGCGCGTCGATTCGCGCGGACCTGCCAGGCCCCGACGAACCATGGACGATCGGCATCATCGTCGGTCCTTCGGGCAGCGGCAAAACCAGCGTGGCCAAGCACGCGTTTCCCGAGGCATATGGCAAGCAAACTCATCCCTGGCCCGAAAACGCCGCCTTGGTCGACGGTTTTCCGCAACGATCGATTCGCGAGATTACCAGCGCGCTGACGGCCGTTGGCCTGAGCAGTCCGCCGGCGTGGCTGCGGCCCTACTCGTGCTTGTCGCGAGGCGAGCAGTTCCGCGCCGATTTGGCGCGCACGCTGATGGAAAACGACTCGCTCGCTGTGGTCGACGAGTTCACGAGCGTCGTCGACCGCACGGTAGCGAAAATCGGCTCGGCAGCCGTCAGTCGCGCCATTCGTCAAAGGCGCCTGGCAAAGCGACTCGTGGCTGTTTCGTGCCACTACGACATCCTGGAATGGCTCGAGCCCGATTGGGTGCTCGATATGGCCACTGGCCAGTTGGCCCGGGGGCGGCTTCGGCGTCCGAGGATTCAGCTCGACATCGTTCGCTGCCACCATTCGGCGTGGCGACTTTTTCGCAAGCATCACTATTTGAGCAGCACGATGAGCACGGCCTGCGAATGCTACCTGGCGACTTACCACGGCGAGCCGGTCGCGTTCTGCGCGCTCATGGCCGCTGCCGGTCGCAAAGGACGCTGGCGAATCTCGCGGCTCGTCGTGTTGCCCGACTACCAGGGAATCGGCATCGGCACGAAGCTCGCCGACTCGCTAGCGGCCGATTACACGGCGAAGCGCCGAGGCGTGAATCTGACGACTTCGCATCCGGCCATGATCGCCGCGCTACGCCATTCGCCGCGATGGAAGGCCGTGCGCGTGCAAGCGAACGGCTACGGCGTGCAGAGCGGACACCGTAGCGGCAGGATCCCGTATTACGCCCCCAGCATTTCGCAAGGACGGCCCGTGGTCACGTTTCAGTTCACCGACGACGCCCGGCAGGGCGCAATCTCGCAGGAATCGATGCCATGACACAAGAAGATCAACCGGCAGGGCCGGAGCAACGCCTCAAATTCATGACGGACGATGCGCCGCAAGAACGCGAGTGGACGATTCCGCAGGGCGCCAGAAAGGTGCTGCCGGCCGAAATGGTGCGTATCGCCGTGCTCCAGGACAAGACAGGTGATTTCGTGAACGATCATCGGACAAGGATCGCCGCAGCGCAGGCTGTCGCGTCATTGAATCGACAAAACCAAACCTACGTGAAAGCGCGAGAAGCGGACGGTCTGCGCCATGGCTGTAATCCCGAGCAAGCTCGAACTCGACTTATTGCTCTCGCTGAGCGACTGCAACTTGGCAAGCTGGCTACAGCTTCTTGACAAGGCGAAACGAAAACATGTTCTCGAATTTTTGTGGCGACATGTCCAAGACACAAAGCGGCCAACAAGTCCTGCGGCCTTCGGCTCGTTGGCGTGGGGGCGATCGTGGATGACCCCGAAACACTTAAAACTACTCGACGATCACTTGGTGGCCTTGGCTAACCGCGACATTAAACGGCTCTTGGTAATGATGCCTCCGCGACACGGAAAATCGGTTTTGATCAGCCAGTTCTTTCCCGCCTGGTATCTGGGCGTGAACCCGGATCATCGGGTGATCCTGGCGAGCTATGAAGCGAGTTTCGCGGCCGGATGGGGCCGCAAAACGCGCGACTTGCTGCATGAATTCGGAGCCGATCAATTTCAGGTCCAGGTCCGCACGGATTCATCCGCCGCACATCATTGGAATTTGCGGGGACGCTTCGGTGGCATGACGACTGCGGGTGTGGGCGGCCCCATTACCGGGCGCGGCGCCGATCTGCTGATCGTCGACGACCCGGTCAAGAATGCCGAACAGGCGCTGAGCGAAACCTATCGAGACAAGACATGGGAATGGTGGACGTCGACGGCATTCACGCGTTTGGAGCCCGACGCGGTCGCGGTGGTCGTTCAAACGCGCTGGCACGACGACGACCTGGTTGGACGGATCGAGAAACGTCAGGCCGAGGAAGATTGGCGTGTGTTAAGGCTTCCGGCCCTTTCCGACGGCGCCGACGAGCTCGGCCGCACGGCCGGCGAGGCGTTGTGGCCGGAACGTTTTCCAACCGAACGACTGGCCGCCATTCAACGATCGCTTCCCTTGCACTGGTGGGAGTCGATTTACCAGCAACGCCCGGGACGACACACGCGCGTATTGTGGCCACTCGAGTACTTCGAGGGTGACGACCTTTGGTTCGACGAATGGCCCAGCGATTTGCGGCTGCGCGTGCTGACACTCGATCCGTCGAAGGGCCGGGGCGCTTCGCACTCCGACTATTCGGCCTATGTGCTGCTCGGCGTTGCCGAAGGCGGCACGGTGTTTGTGGAAGCCGACCTGTCGAACACACGTCCGCCGTCGCAGTTGGTGGAAGATGGCGTGCGGCACTACGCCAACTTCGCCCCCGACGCGTTTCGGATCGAGGGCAATGCCTGGCAGGACCTGCTCGCGCCTATGTTCGTCGCCGGTTTCAAGCAACATGGCATTCTGGCCGGCAACATCGGACAGATGGAAAACCGCGTCAGCAAGCGGCTGCGCATTGAAACTCTCGATGGGCTGTTGCGTGACCGGCAATTTCGCTTTCGCCGTACCAAGGGCACGGAATTGCTGGTCGATCAATTGAAGAACTTCCCCGTCGCCCGGCACGACGATGGCCCCGACGCGCTGGAGATGGCGGTCCGCACGGCGCGGGAGCTATGGAACCACGAGCCAGTCGAATCGGTCTCACCCTGGAATTTGCGAGGAGGGCTTGTCTAAATGCCTGCATTCGATGAAGTACTTGCAGAGAATCAGCAGCTTAAGGCGCGATTGCTCGAAGCCGAAAATCGGGCATTGAGCGAAGCGGTCGACTTCCTGGGCAGCTACGTCGACCCGCGCGAAGCGTATCGCGGCCCCGACGGCATGCTCTGGCCCGAAGTCCGCGACCCTGCAAATCCCACCGGCCCCGACCAGGCGTTCTTCGCCAACGAACAACAGTTGGCCGAAGCGCGGCAGATCGGACGATTGCTGGAACGCACGAACGAGTTCGCGATCAACGGGCACGAGAACCGTGTGAACTACGTGGTCGGCAGCGGCCATACCTACAAGGTGGTCGCTCGCCGCGGCGCAGACGGAATCGAGCCACTCGTGGGCCAGGTGCAACGCACGCTCGACGAGTTCGTAGCCGAAAACCGGTGGCGTCAGCGGCAGCAAGAAATCATCCGCCGCCGCGATCGCGATGGCGAAGTATTCCTGCGTTTCTTTGCCGTGGATCGGGGGCAACTGCGCGTACGCTTTGTCGAGCCCGATCAGGTGTATCGCCCCCGCGATCTGGCCGACCAGCCGGCGCACTCGTTCGGCATCGAAACCGATGCCGAAGACGTGGAGAACGTACTGCGTTACTGGATCGACGGCCAGCCGGTCGAGGCGGCCGAGATTCAACACCGCAAGCTTGGAGTCGACCAGAACGTGAAACGCGGCGTGCCGCTATTCTACCCAGTGCGTAAGAATCTCTGGCGGGCCGAAAAGCTGCTCCACAACATGGCGGCCGTGGCCGACATTCAAACGGCGATCGCGATGATCCGCCGGCACGACCGGTCGACACGTTCGGCAACCGAGATGTTCCGCGAGGGCGGGGCCGACGTTACGGCGAAGTCGGCGACAGCCGCCGAAAGCTACTTCCGGCTATACGCGCCGGGAACGATTCTCGACGCTCCGAAAACCGTGCAGTACGAATTCCCGGCCGCCGGCCTCGACGCCGGCCGCTATGTGAAAGTGCTGCAAGCGATCCTGCGCTCGGTCGCTTCGCGCCTGGTCTTTCCCGAATTCATGCTCACCAGCGATGCGAGCAACGCCAACTATTCCAGCACACTCGTGGCCGAAGGCCCGGCCGTCAAGATGTTCCAGCGATGGCAAGCCGATATGGCGACCGACGATCTCGATGTGATGTGGCGTGTCGTTCAAGCCGCGATCGACGCGGGAATGTTGCCAACTAACACGCGCGAAATGATAGCGATCCAAATTGGCTACCCGAGAGTGGCGACGCGCGACGAAGTAGCGGAGGCCGAAGTGAATCGGATCTATCACGAACTGGGCGTGAAGTCGCGGCAGACGATCGCCTCGGAATTGGGGCTCGACTACGAACAGGAACGCCAAAATCTGGCGAGCACGGAGGATGGCGCTAGCGTTCCGGCTGTTAACCTGCGCAACCGGCCGCCCGACTAGCACACGGCAGACGAACCAAACCGCAAGATTTCAAGTTGTACGGAAGGAGCAATCGAGTGAGTCAGCACATCATTGAATTCGTCGACTCGGGACAGGCCAAATTGCGCATCGATTCGCAGGCCAGCGTGATTTACGGCGTCAAGATACTAGGTCTGGAAAGCAAGAACAATCGCCGCTATTCGCCCCAGGCGCTGGGGCAGGCGATTCCGCTCTACGAAGGCGCGCGGGTCAACGTGAACCATCCGCAAGGACGGGCCGACGCACCGCGGGCCTATCAAGACCGCATCGGCACGGTGCGCAACGTGCGATTGCAGGATGACGGGTTATATGGCGATTTCCATTTCAATCCAAAGCATCCGGTGGCCGAGCAGCTTGCGTGGGATGCCCAGCACGCGCCGGAAAATGTCGGCTTCTCGCACAATGCCTTAGCCCGCACATCGGTGAAGCAAGGCCAAACCCTGGTCGAAGAGATCGTCGCCGTGCGTTCGGTCGATCTGGTCGCCGACCCGGCGACAACTCGCGGCCTGTTCGAACAGCAAGAACCGGCCGGTACGGCTCAACCGCGCATGTGGGACAATCGCACGCGACGCTGGGTTCCGCTGGATAGCCACGTGAGCGAGGAAAAGAAGCGGCCACTCGACTTGAACCTGCTGCGTCGCGACCACCCCGAGCTCTATGAACAGATTCGCGCCGAGGCCGAACGTGAATTGCAGCAAGTGACGGCCGACGAAACGCGCGCTCTGGAGCACGCGGCTCGTGAGCGGCAGGAACGGCTCGCGGCCACGCTGCTCGAAGCGCGCCTGCCACCTGCATTGCGGAGCGAACGCTTCGAAAACCTGTGTCGTTCGGCGCCCGACGAGGAAACGTTCGCTGCGCTGATCCAATTGCGTCAGGAAGACTGCCAATGGTTTGCGGCCAACCGTAAGCCGGTGAGCGTCGAACAAACCAACGCCTTTGCGACTGGGCCGACCGTTCACGACGGTGCTAGCTTTGCCGCGGCGTTGCGTTGAGGGGCCGGCCAGGAGCGGCCGAGTAATTGACCTTCCGCCGGGGCGTTTTCCTCGGCGAGCACTCCCCTCGTCCACATTCTCATTTCTTCTGTTTCTCTCGAAAGGAGAACCCAATGGCTAATGTCATGCGCTGGAGGTACGGAGATACGAATCCGGTGAAGCTTCCAGTTGACTCCGCAACAGTAATCGAAATCGGCGACCTGGTGTATCTGGACACCGACGATGTGAAACCGATCAGCGGCGTTACCTACGGCGCTAACCTGACCGCGGCGCAGGAAGCAGCACACGACGGCTTTCTCGGCGTGGCGATGCAGGCATCGGCTGCCGGCGACACGAACGAGATTCGCGTCGCCACGAGCGGCGTGTTCGAATTCGATCAAGCAACGGCCACGGTCGAACTCGGTTCGCGCGTTGGTTGCGATGACAATGCCGCCGGCGACACGCTGCTCACGCAGCAAGTGATCGCGGTCGACGGCGCATCGCCGCAACTGGCGATCGGCCGCTGTGCCCGCCGCACGTCGTCGGCCACCAAGATTCTGGTCAGCATCAAAAGCACCGTCATGAACGACGGCCCGCAGGCTGTGGCCTAAGCGGTCGCCGTCGTCACGAATCATCCATCCCAAGGAGAACCAACGTGAGCATCAATGCACGCGAACTCAAACGACTCTACGAACTCGATGGACCGCAGAAAACGGTCCGTCATCTGCGCGAGGCGATGAACGAGGGCCATCTTCGGCCCCAGGACTTCAGCCTCCGCGAACTGGCCGAATCGCTCGTTCCCGATGGCCACGACTGGGTCGCCTCGCTCGACCCGCGACGCGGCGGCGCCACGCTGCTCGAAGCGGGTGAAGGGGTCGATCTGACTGCTTTCTCGAACATCGCTGGGCAGATCGTTTACACGCGCATCAAAGAAGCCTTCGACGCGGAAGACCTGGTCGGCAGCCGGCTGGTCGACACGATCCCCACGAAGTTCGACGGCGAGAAGATTCCCAGTGTCGGCCAACTGGGCGACAAGGCCGAGATCGTCCATCCGGGCATGCCCTATCCGCATGTCGGCTTTGGCGAAGATTACATCGAAACGCCGTCGACGACCAAGCGAGGTTTCATCGTTCCGGTCACGCGCGAAGCGATCTTCTTCGACCGCACCAACCTGGTGTTACGCAACGCGTCGATGGTGGGCGAATCGCTGGCCCTGAACAAGGAGAAGCGCATTCTCGATGTTATCATTGGGGCGACGAACAACTACAAGTGGCGCGGCACGGCGTACGACACGTATCAGACCGCCTCGCCGTGGGACAATGTCGTCGCTAGCAATGCCCTGGCCGACTGGACGAACGTCGACGCGGTCGAACAAGCATTCGCCGACATCACCGATCCGAATACCGGTGAACCGATCTTGCTGCGTGGCAATACCCTGCTGGTTGCTCCGCAACTGCGGGCTACGGCGCTACGCATTGTCACGGCTACCGAAGTGCGTTCGGGCGATATTACGGCCGGCTCGGGTACACAAACGATCGGCGCCAATCCGGTGAGCTACTACGGTGTGGAGTCGAGCCGATTACTCAAAGCGCGGCTCGACGCGGCGAGCATCGCCACGTCCACCTGGTTCGCCGGCGACTTCCGCAAGGCGTTCGCCTACATGGAAAACTGGCCGATCACCGTGACGCAGGCGCCACCGAACAGCGAAGCGGAGTTCAACCAGGACATCGTCATGCGGTTCAAGGCGAGCGAACGCGGTGCGGCCGCGGTTCTCGAGCCGCGGGCCGTTGTCAAATGCACGGCCTAGCGCCGCGCGCCTTTCCTACCAGACCAAGCGCCCCGCGCAGTTCGCGGGGGCGGGTGATTCTTCCCCGCAGAGGCTGGCCGGCCAGCCTCTCGGCTTGGTCTCGGTGGAAACAATT
>JAGQOS010000015.1 GCA_020427265.1 Planctomycetales bacterium | reverse complement strand
TCGCCAAACTCAAGCAACTCAAGGAGTTGCTGGACATGGGCGCCATCACCAAAGAAGACTTCGAGGCCAAGAAGGCCGAACTGCTCAAGCAGAAGATATCGCCGATCAGTATTTTCTATTGTCCTTCGCGCCGGTTCGCGGAGAATACTTATGGCCCCGAAGCGTCGGTCAATGCGGCTCAGCCAGCCGACAATTTGCTCGCGAAGACCGACTACGCAGTCAGCGGCGGGACGTCGGTTGTCAGCTTTTATGCGGGACCTTCCCTCGATTGCTTGGACAAGTATCCGAATTGCAATTGGGGACCTTTCACGCCACAGAATATCGCTGCCAATTGGAATGGCCCCAGCATGCCGCGCTACCCGGTTCCCGTGAGCCTGATCGAAGATGGCGCGTCGCACACGCTGCTACTCGGCGAAAAATTTCTGCGACCCGATCTCTACAGCATCGCTGGCGGTGTTACCATCAACAGTTGCTCGGACAACAACTCGTTATTTCAGGGCTACGATTGGGACACAACTCGATGGACCAATCGTCACCCGGCCTATTTACCCTTGCCTGATAACGCGCAACCAACGCCTCAAAATAACATCGGAAGTGCCTGCTCGACGCGTTTTGGATCGCCCCATTCAGGCGCATTTAACGTTGCGTTTTGCGATGGATCGGTGCGGTCGTTGCAGTACAGCATCGACGGGATTGTGTGGGAGCGCCTCGGCGCGCGCAATGACGGCGAGAGTGTTGAAATTCCTCAATGAAAGTCCCTCAGATATGCCGTTACCCTGTTCTCATCTTTGGCATCGCACGCAGCGGCACAAGCGAATAATCGCAGTGGTATCGCTGGTATTGTTAGCCGGCTGTTCGTCCAATCAACTAGCGAAACCTGTTCGCTACCCCGCAGACCAGGCGGCTCAAGTCGCCATGACCACGTACGATGCGAATAAAGACGGTGAACTCGACGCCCAAGAACTCGAGACCTGCCCGGCGCTGGCCTCGGCGAAAAAGCAACTCGACATAAATCAAGACGGTGCACTTTCAGCCGACGAAATCAAGAAGCGATTCGAGGCATATGAAAGTCAGTCGGATTACATCGCAATTTCGCTACGTGTCGTTCGTAACGAACAACCGGTGGCCAACGCCACGGTTACCATGACACCCGAGGCTTTCATTGGCGCCGACTTGCAATCTTATTCCGGAACGACGAGCGACGATGGCTCGGTCAGCGTGGCGCCGGCAAACGGTGCGATGCCGGGCATTCTGCCCATCGGCTTCTATCAGGTTGAGATATCCGGGGCCACGGCCGGCAAACAAGGCTGCGAAATTGCCGACGATGCTCAACACGGAAACCGCCTGGAATTCTCGCTTTAGTTGACCATTCGCCAGCGGCGATTGCGCTACGCCGTTGCTCTATTTGCCTGCCTAATCGCACGCGAACGGCCCGCATCGCGCCCCCCCTCATCCGAGCCATTCATCCTGCTCGGCTAATTTCCCCCTCCTCTTGAGATGCCGATTCCGGCTTGGGATAATGTAAAGAATCGATGAATATGCAGAATTGCGCCCCTGCGCGCGAAGGACACGTCGTAAATCGCCCTTTCGAACCTCGGTTCGAGAGGAGTCCGACGGCGTGAAATGTTCGCGCATGGGCCATTAACGTGAAGTGTGCGGCGGCCGGAAATGGGAAAAAAGCGAGAACTGCAGAGCAGCCGGTATGAGTTGAAATATCTCATTCCGGAAGATCTGGCGGTCGGCGTGCGCCGCTACATCCTTGGCTTTCTCGAACCCGACGAGTACGCCGCAAAAAGCCCCAACTTCCGCTACCCGGTCCGCAGCGTCTACCTCGACTCGCCGTCGTACACGTTGTATCGCCAAACACAACAGGGTTCGAAGAACCGGTACAAGCTGCGCATTCGTTTCTACGACGAGTTGGAAGACAGCCCTTGCTTCCTGGAGATCAAACGCCGCGAGTACGACGTGATCAAAAAGCAGCGCGTCGCCGTCACGCGGCGAGGCGCCATGCTCGCCGCCGATGGCTACATGGTGGGCGCCGAACATTTATTGGTAAGCGACGCCAAACGCGACAAGGGCGTGCAAGGCATCATGGATTTCTGCACGTTGCGCGATCATATCGAAGCGATCGGCAAGACCTACGTGGCCTACGATCGCGAAGCGTATACGTCGCCCGTAGGCAGCCAAATTCGCGTCACGTTCGATCGCAACTTGCAAGCCGCACGCTATCGCCCGGGGGCGGGAATCCATTTGCCTCGCAACGTAATGCCCACGGCCCTGCGCGGCGTGGTGCTCGAACTCAAATTTACGGATCGCTTCCCGCACTGGATGCACGAGCTGGTGCAAGTTTTCAACCTGCAGAAGCAGAGCGTTCCGAAGTATGTCGAATGCAAGGAAGCGACCGCGGAGGACGGAGCGCTATGGATCGAAGTATAAAACGGATTGGCCCAGGTATGAGAGCGCGGAGAATATCCGGTGAATGAGTGGCTTGATCTAATTCTGCACGGCGATGTCGGCTCGACCACGCGCGATCCGTCGACGGCGATCCTCGGCCTGTTGCTCGCTTTTTTTATCGGGCACGTGATCGGCTGGGTCTACATGTGGTCGCATCAGACCCTCTCCTATTCGCAAACCTTTGTGTCATCGCTCGTTTCGATTCCGGTCATCATCGCCCTGATGATGATGCTCATGTCGGGCAATATCGCCGTGGCGTTTGGCCTGTTGGCCGTCTTCGCCGTTGTCCGTTTCCGCAACGTGCTGAAAGACACGCGCGATACGACCTTCGTCCTGTGGACCATTATCGAAGGCATGGCCGTGGGAACGATGCGCTATTCCACCGCGCTCATCGGCGCGATGGTCGTGGGGCTGGTATTGCTCTATTTGCGAGTGACCTCGTTCGGCAACCGCCAACGGTTCGACGCCGTGCTGAACGTGCAACTGACCGGCGATTTGGCCAGCGGCCTGGCGACACTTCGCGAATTGCTGGGCCAGCATAGCATCCGCTCAAAACTGGCGACGGAGCGACGCCTGACCGACGAGGGGCTGGATCTTTCGTATCGCCTGCTCATGCGCGATCCCTCGCGTGGCGAGGAACTGCGCATTTCGCTTGAACGTACGGAAGGAATGGAAAACGTGGCCCTCTTCATGCGGCAGGACGAATCCGAGGTTTAGCAACGCATGCCAGGCGCAAAACCCATCCCGATTCCCCTTAGCCAACGATGGCGGAGATTCCGCTATCTGTTGTTGCCGTATCTCGTCGTCGGCGTATCGATCGTTACGATCAGTTGGTTGTGGCGAAAACAGGGTGAGTTCGCCAACGCGGTCGGCGAAGTGGAAGCCGTGCGAATCGATGTCGCGGTCGCCAACGACGGGCTCCTGGTGCCATTGCCCCAAGTGCCCTGGACGCTGTTCGACGCCGTGCAGGAGAACAAAATCATCGCGCGGCTCGACGACGCCCAAGTGCAAGCCGGCCTGAAGACGTTGGCCGCCGAAATGATCGAGCTCGAAAAGCAGGTGGGCGCGGCCGAAGCCCAAGTGGCGCTCGACCAATTCGGCTCGCAATACGACAAATTTCGCGAAGCCATTCGCCTGGCCTTCCGTGTCGAAAATTTGCGGCTGCAAGTGCTCGATCGCAATGTTGAACTCGCGGCCCGCGAAGTCGAGTTTCAGCGTCTCGCGGCGCGGGCCGATTTCCTCGAACCGTTGCGCGACGGCGGCTTCGTGACCGAACTCGAACTGATCGACGCGCGACTATTGCGCGACGAAACGGCCGCTCGCATCAAGGAAGCGGAAATCGCTCGCGACGAAGTCTTCAAGCAAGGAAGAGTCGCTATCGAGCGATTCGGCCAGGTGCCTGAAATCGAGCGCGCCGAAATCGAAAAAATTCTGGCCCCTCTCCGCGCGGCCCTGGCCACACAAGAATCTCGCATCGACCAGTTGCGTTTACAACTCGATTCGCTGGTCGTGCGCGCGCCGATCGACGGCATCATCACGTCGATTCACGCTTGGCCGGGCCAGGCGGTTCGCGCGGGCGATCCCATTGTAACACTCGCGGCCGATCAGGGCCGATACATCGTTAGCTACGTGGCCGAAGACCAGGCGATCGAACCACGCATTGGCATGACGGTCGCCGTGCGCCCGCGCGCCAATCCACGCGAGCAGCACGAAGCCACGGTCGAACGGATCGGTCCACAGGTCGAACCCGTTCCGCTGCACCAACTGCTCGATCCGACAAAGCCGCAATGGGGCCTGCCGGTGCGTATCGCCCTGCCGGCGAAGCTCGCCGCGCGGCCCGGCGAATTGATCGACATCACGTTCCGCCGCGAAGCCTTCGCCGACAATCCATAGAGCGTCGTTCCTATCGATTAGCCGGAACGCGCTACCGTCCGGTTTTCCCAGAGTACCGCTTGGCAAGCCTAACCCGACGAACCGCACTCTAGTCGTTCCTGCATTGAAGAGCAGCAGCGTGTGGTTCAACGCTGGGAAGCGCCCCGTTCAGGTTGAATGGCATTGTTTGGGTGGTATGGGGCGAACCGGCTCGGCGAATTTTCCCCGGATTCCGACTCCCAAGCGCGAAGCGCACGGCAGAAAGCGCCCAAGTTCGCTGGCAGTTTCATTGCCCGAGGCCCCCAAAAGCTGGTAAAATCGAGGATTCTCTCCGCTCAATCGAGTATCTCCCTCTATGCCCTTGCGACCTCGCCAACTTCGACGAGCCAACACGGCGCGGCACTTGCATGTCGAAACGCTCGAAGTGAGGCAGCTCCTCGCGGCCGATGTGCGCATTACCGAGTTTCTCGCCAGCAATCAAAATGGAATCGAGGACGGCAACGGCCAAACGTCCGACTGGATCGAGTTGTTCAACGCCGAAAGCGAGCCAGTGAATCTCGCCGGGTGGCATCTGAGCGACGAACCTTCGAATCCGCTCAAATGGACCTTTCCCGACATAGAGATCCAGCCTAATTCGTACCTGATCGTTTTCGCTTCGGGCCAGAATGTCGACGATTACATCGACCCCACTGGGCACGTCCATACGAACTTCAATCTCAGCGCGGCCGGCGAATACCTTGGATTGATATCGCCCGATCTGGAAACGGTCAGCGAGTTCGGACCCAACGGCACCAGCTATCCATTGCAAGAGCCCGATATTTCGTACGGCGTCGGTGCGTTTTCAAGTTCGGCACTCGTCGAGCGCGGCTCGCCCGCCCAGATGTATGTTCCCAGCAACGACCAACTCGGCGCCACCTGGACCGGGTTGCCGGCCAACGAACCGTTCGACGATTCGCCGGCGGCGGGTTGGCAATCGACCGCTTTGGGCATTGGCTACGACATTTCGGCTATCGAAGCCACGTCGACCGAAACGGTTGGCAATACGCTGATCACACGGTCGACAACCGATCTGGCCGAAGGTTCGCTGTTCGCGCTCGAAAGCAGTCCGTTTTCACAGATCGGAACGCTCACGCATTGGAGCATCTACACGCAGGCGACGCGCGACATCACGCCGATGATTGTGCGTCTGGTCGACGTCGATGGCTACGTTATCACCGGCATCGGCCAAACGCGCACGACCACGGGCGCCGGACCCGAGCAGTTCGAATTTGAAATCCTCGCGGGCTCCGATCAGGTGGGCCCCGAATACTTCTTCGCCTGGAAGGACGGAACGAACGGCGCAAACAATGCCGGCGTCGCGCCGTTCGACGCCACGGGCGACGCCAGCGTGCGTTGGTTTGGGCAGCACACCACGATTGCAACGGGCGAAGTCCTGGGCCCCGGCCAGAGCCTGACGCGCACGTATTCGATCCAGGCCACGGCCGAGTTCCCCGATGCCCCGGTGCCGATCGGTTATTGGAGTTTCGACAACGGCGCGACCGACGATTCGGGAAACGGGGCCGATGGCGACATCCGCGGCGCCACGGCCAGCGACGAAGTGCCGGCCGCGATCGGCCGCGGGCGCTCGCTCGACTTCAACGGACAGAACGCCTATGTAAGCGTGGCGCTCGACGTTTCAGAAGTCTCGTATACCGCATCGATGTGGTTTCAGGCCGATGCGGCGGGACACGGGCTATTTGCCGTTGTCGATGGCGACCTCGGCAGCGGCGGCCACGACCGGCACTTGTATTTGAACGGCGGCAACATCGCGTCGCGCGTATGGAACACGGAAACGATCACGTCGAGCGGGCAAAACTTTGCCGATGGCCAGTGGCATCATCTCGCGCATGTCTACGGTTCGGGGATCGGGGGGCAGCGCATTTATATCGACGGCCAACTGGTCGCCAGCGGTACGAAGTCGCAATCCGATTTCAATTGGCAGAAGCACATCAACATCGGGTTTTCGAACGACGCAGTCTCCGACTATTTCGACGGCCGCATCGACGATGTCGCCGTCTGGAGCCGCGAACTTTCCGAGTTGCAAATCCAAGCGCTGGCTTCGGGCGCTTCGCCCCTGGCGCTCGGCGGCCTGGCAGGCGAGGTGACGACCGACGTCGAAGCGTCGGTGCGCAACGTGAATTCGTCGGTCTACTTGCGCGTGCCGTTCGACGTAGCCGATCCGAGCGAATACGATTCGCTGCTGCTGCGCATGAAGTACGACGACGGTTTCGTGGCCTATGTCAATGGCGTGGAAGTAACGCGCCGCAACGCGCCAGCCGTACTTTCCTTCGACGCGACTGCGGCCAGCGATAACCCAACCAGCTTGGCCGTGCGCACCGAGGAGATTTCGATTGTCGGCGCTGCGAGCCTGCTGCATACGGGAACCAACATCCTGGCGTTCCAGGCGTTGAACGATGCCGTGGACAGCGACGAATTTCTGCTGGCGCCGGAGCTGTTCCTCATTCGTAGCGAAGATGGGCTGTATATGACCGAGCCCACGCCCGGCGGACCAAACCGTCCCGGTGTGGCCGGTTTTGTCGAAGCGCCAACGTTCAGCGTGAGTCGCGGCTTTTATACGGCTCCCTTCGATGTCGCACTGGCCAGCACCACGCCCGGCGCAACGATTGTGTACACGACCGATGGCAGCGTGCCGACGGCGACCAACGGCACGCGCATTGAACCGGCCAATGCAACAACGACGCCGACGGGCAGCGTACACATCGACAGCTTCACGAATCTGCGCGCGGCGGCCATCAAAGATGGCTATGCCACGCGCGGCGTGGAAACGCATACCTACGTCTTTGTCGCCGAAGTTGCGGCGCAGCCGATTTTGCCCGACGGTTACCCCGCCACCTGGTCGGGCGGCGTGGCGGCCGACTACGAAGTCGACCCCGACGTGGTCAACGGAACCCTGCCGGGCTATGGCCTGGAGGAATCGCTTCTTTCGCTGCCCACATTAAGTATTACGACCGACTTCGAAAATTTCTGGGGCAATCCGAGCGGCATCTACTACAACACCGGCCAACGCGGCATCGGCAGCGAGGTGGTCGGCTCGCTGGAATTGATCTACCCCGACGGCCGCGAGGGGTTTCAGGTGGAAGCCGGGTTTCGTTCGCACGGCAACTCGAGCCGCAGCCACGGCTTCACGCCCAAGCACCCGCTGCGCGTGTACTTCCGCAGCGAATACGGCGACAGCAAGCTGGTTTTTCCGTTGTTCGGCGAAGAGGCGGCAATCGAGTTCGATCACATTCTGTTGCGCGGCGCGTCGACCGATTCGTTCCCGGTGGCCGATGGCGGTTCGCGCTGGGTGAACGAACGGGGCACGTATCTGCGCGATCAATGGATGCGCGATACGCAGATCGCCATGGGACACGTATCGTCGCACGGCACGTATGTGCATCTCTATATCAACGGCTTGTACTGGGGGCTCTACAATCCTTCCGAGCGGCCGACCGACGCCTTCCAGGCTTCGTATTTCGGCGGCGAAAAGGAAGAGTACGATGTGCTCAAAGACTTTGCCGAAATTGAATCGGGCACGAAAGACACCTGGAACGCCATGGTGGCTATGGCCGCCGCCGGGTTGCAGACCGACGAAGCGTATCAGCGCATTCAAGGCAACAATCCCGACGGCTCGCGCAACCCCGACTATCCTGTCTATCTGAATGTCGAAAGCTTGATCGACTACATGATCCTGCACATCTATGCCGGGTCCGAAGATTGGCCGCATCACAACTGGTGGGCGGCGCGGCGGCGCGGCACGGAGAGCACCGGCTTTCATTTCTATTCCTGGGACCAGGAAATTTCAAACGAATCGCTCACCCGCACGAACGCCGGCGGCGGGAATCGTTTCCAAGACCCGCTGATGAATCGCGAGGGCCCGTCGCAGCTTTATGGCTACGCGATGCAAAACGCCTCGTTTCGCGACCAATTCGCCAATCGCGTTCACGAACTGTTGTTCAACGATGGCCTGCTGACACCCGAGAACGCCTCGGCCCGCTGGCAAGCACGGCAGCAGGAAATCGATCTGGCCATGGTCGCCGAGTCGGCGCGCTGGGGCGATCGGCAGCAGGCCGATCCGCACACGCGCGAAGACGAGTGGCTGTCGGAAATGGATTGGATGCGCGACACCTATTGGGACGCCAATTACCAGCGTGTGCTGGCCCGCTTCCGCGACGTAGTGCTCAATCCGCCCGGCACGCAATACAAGCTCTATCCCGATGTCGAAGCGCCGGTTTACAACCAGCATGGCGGCGCGGTCGACGCCGGTTTTCAACTCTCGATGTCCGCCGACAACGGCGACATCTTCTACACGCTCGACGGCCGCGATCCCTTGCAAGCCGACGGTTCGCTCCACCCCGACGCTTTGCCGTACACCGGGCCGATTTCGGTCGATGCGAGCGTACGCGTACGGGCTCGCGCCCGCGTGGGCGAAGACTGGAGCGCGGCCAACGATGCGAGCTTCATCGTCGCCGGCATCGCCTTAGCGCCGCAGGTGGTGATCAACGAAGTTCACTACGACCCCGACATCAAAACCGAGCCGGTCGAGTTCATCGAGTTGCTCAACGCCGGCTCGGTCGCGGCCGATCTGTCGCACTGGTCGTTTACCAACAGCATCCAGTACGAATTTCCCGTGGGCGCCATGTTGGCGCCGGGCGAATACCTGGTCGTTTCGCAAGATCCGCAAGCGTTGCAAGACAAGTTCGGCGTTGGCGCTTATGGACCGTTTACGGGAAGCCTGCAGGCCGATGGCGAAACGATCGCATTGACCGATGCCGAAGGCGCCGCCATCGATCAAGTCGACTACCAACTCGGGTTTCCCTGGCCCACGGTGGGCGATGCGCCGGGCCCGTCGATTCAGTTAGTCGATCCTGCGCTGGAAAACGATCTGGGCGGCAGTTGGCGCTCGGCGCTGCCAACGCCGGGGGCCGAGAATTCGATCGCCGCGGAAAACGCCGCGCCGCAAATGCGCCAAGTCGCCCATGCGCCACATCAACCCGTTGCCGGGCAAGAGGTGGTCGTTACGGTCAAAGTCACCGATCCCGAGGGCGTCGCCTCGGTGGCGCTCGAATACCAGTTGGTCGAGCCGGGCGACTACATCGCCATCGACGACCCTCGCTACGCGACGCAATGGACACAACTGGCGATGCACGACGACGGCCTGGCGGGCGACGCCTTGGCCCAGGACAACATCTATTCGATTACGCTGCCCGGCGCGCTGCAAACGCACCGGCGGCTCGTGCGCTACCGAATCGTCGCCGCAGATACGCTCGGCGCTTCGATCACCGGACCGTATGCCGACGATCCGCAACCGAACTTCGCATACTACACGTACGACGGCGTTCCCGATTGGACCGGCGCCCGCACGCCCGGCGTGACCGAGCTGCAAGCTTTCGGTCCCGAAGTCATGGACCAATTGCCGGTGCTGCAATTATTGGCTCGCGCCGACGATGTGACAAAGAGCCAATACGATGGAGCGTTCGACAAGGTCCGATTCTCCGGCACGCTCATCTTTAACGGCCAGGTTTACGACCACATCGCGTTTTCGAATCGGGGTGAGTTCTCGACGTACGTATCGGGCAAAAACAAGTGGCAATTGAATTTCAATCGCGGACACGACTTTGAACCCGTCGATAACTATGGAAATCCGCGCGCGGCGAAGGTTCGTAAACTCAATCTGAACGCCGCGGCTTCACCCTGGGTGCCAGCCAACCGCGGCATGGGCGGCCTGGAAGAGGCCGTGGGATACCAACTTTACGACCTGGCGGGCGTTCCGTCGCCGCAAACGAGCTTTCTTCAGTTTCGCGTCGTCGATGGCGCCGCGGAGTCGAATCCCAACGATCAATTCGATGGCGATCTCTGGGGCCTCTACATGACGCTCGAAGAGCCCGACGGCCGCTTCCTCGACGAACGAGCGTTAGCCGACGGCAACACGTATAAGATTGAAGGCGGGCAGGGCGATAAGAAAAACCAAGGGCCAACGCAGTCGGAAGATGCGACGGACTGGAACACGTTTAACAGCGATTCGACGCAATCGCAAACCGTGGCCTGGTGGCGAGAGAATTTGGATCTCGACGCCTACTTTTCGTTCCGAGCCATCAACCGGGCCGTGGCCAACATCGACCTGCGCGAGGGCTGGAACCATTTCTTCTATCACAGTCCCGATGGGCTCTGGGCGCCCATTCCCTGGGATCTCGACATGCTGGTCATGCCCGAAACTCATTGGAGTGGCACGATCAATCAGAAATCGCTCCTCGCGCATGAAGAGTTGTTGATCGAATATCAGACGCGAGCCCGCGAACTTCTGGACCTGCTTTTCTCCGACCGTTCCGACTTCGGCGGTCAAGCCGTTCAGCTTGTCGATGAACTGGCCGCCGTGCTCAATCCGCCAGGCCAGTCGCTCACATTCGTCGACCTCGACGAGGCGATGTGGAATGAACATCCGCGTACGAGTGCTTCGCATCGAGGACAATTCTACGCAAATCCCAAGTCGCAAAATTTTCGCGGCGGCACGGTCACGCGTACACTCGTGTCGGCCGATCACGAGGGATTCGAACAGTACTTGAAGGACTTTTTTACGGATGTCGATCCCGACGATTTCGCCGTGGGCGATGGAGATCAGCGCGGCTACGGATTCAACTACCTGGAACTCGAAGCCGCCGATTCCGACATTCCCGCAACGCCGCAAGTGCAGTTCGTAGGCCAACCCGGCTTCGCGCGCAATCAGCTGCAATTCGAAACATCGCCATTTAGTGACCCGAACGGCGATCAGACTTTCGCGGGCATGCAATGGCGGATTGGTGAAATCACGAACCCGGCGGTTCCCGGCTACCAACCTGGCACGCCATACCTCTACGAAATCGACGCGGTCTGGGAGAGCGGAACGCTCGACGAGTTCAACGCGTCGATGACCATTCCCGCCGACGCGGTGGAACCCGGCCGCACGTACCGCGTGCGTGTGCGGATGCAAGACGACTCGGGCCGCTTCAGCCATTGGTCGGCGCCGATCGAATTCGTCGCCGGCGAAGCGACAGGCGATGTGATCGACGGGTTGCGGATCGCCGAAATCCATTACCATCCGCCCGACCCGACCGACGGCGAGCTTGCCGCCAATCCGGCGCTCGATGCCGACGACTTCGAGTTCGTCGAATTGATCAACGTCGGTGCGCAGCCGATTGATTTGAGCGGCGTGCGTTTTGTCGACGGCATCGACTTTCAATTCGCTTCGTCCCAGCCGCAAATCCTTGCGGCCGGCGCCCGCGCCGTGCTGGTCAAAGACCTGGCGGCATTTCAACTGCGCTACGGCGACGCCGGTCCCATCGTCGGACAATTCTTCAGCGGTTCGCTGAACAACGGCGGCGAAACTTTGGCGCTGGCCGACTCCGACGGCATCGAATTCCTCTCCATCGACTATGCCCCCAGCGGCGATTGGCCCATGCGCGCCGACGGCGTGGGAAGCAGCCTGGAGATGATCGACGCGGCCGGCGATCCTACTTCGGCAACCGCCTGGCGAGCAAGCAGCGAGTACGGCGGCAGTCCCGGCGCGGCCGGCGCCGGCCCGCGCAGCGATGTGGTGATCAACGAAGTGCTCACGCATACCGATCCGCCACAGAGCGATTCCGTGGAGTTACTAAACACAACCAACGCGGCGATCGACATCGGCGGGTGGTATGTGAGCGATTCGACAACGCTGCGAAAATTCCGCATTCCGCTGGCTACGATCCTCGGCCCCGGCCAATACCTTGTCTTCGACGAAGACGACTTCAACCCCGGCCTGGGCGGCAACGCAACCGACTTTTCGTTTAACGGCGCGCATGGCGACGACGCCTGGCTCGTCGAAGCCGACGAGAACGACAACCTGGTTTCGTTTGTCGACATGGTCTCGTTCGGCGCGGCGGCCAACGGCGAGTCGTTCGGGCGTTGGCCCAACGGAACCGGCCAGCTCTGGCCCATGAGCGAAGTAACGCTCGGCGGCTTCAACAGCGGCCCGCGTATCGGGCCGCTCGTGATTAGCGAGATCATGTACAACCCGCCCGACCCCGATGCGTCGGGCCCGGTCGATCCTGACGATTTGGAGTTCCTCGAAATCTACAACCCAACCGAGGCAGCCGTTCCGCTGGCGAATTGGCAAGTGCTCGGCGGCGTGCAGTTCGACTTTGCGGCCGCTACGTCGATCGCTCCGCGCACGGCGATTGTCGTCGCGCCGTTCGATCCAGCGCTCGAGCCGGCGCTGCGCGCCCAGTTTGTCGACTTCTACGCCATCGACCCGGCGACCGTGATCCTGGGCCCCTACTCGGGCAAGTTGGCCAACGGCGGCGAAACGATCGAGCTGTCGCGTCCCGACGACCGACCAGCCGACGAACCAGGTTTTATTCCCCGCTTGCTCGAAGATCGCGTGACGTATTTCGATGCGCCGCCATGGCCAGTCGAGGCCGACGGCGCCGGCGCTTCGCTCACACGGCTCGGCAGCCGAGAATGGAGCGCCGAAGCGCGGCGTTGGACCGACGCCCCGCCGACACCGGGTACGTTTGTCGACCATTCGATTTCGGTGCAAATCATCGACGTGACAGCGCACGACAGCGGTTTCGATGCGGCGCTGCTACGCGATATCGATCTGGCCAAATTGAATCTTTACGACGGAATCGATCCGCAAATCGACCTGGCCGATGTCCGGCTCGTAGGCAATCAAGTGGGCCCGGTCGCCGGGTCGTTGATCTGGGAAGCGGCGACGCAAACGATCCGGTTTGTGAGAACGGGCGGACCACTCGCGCCCGACACGTACACGGTGACCATTTCCAGCCGTGCCGACGGGTTGCTCGACACGGCGGGTGAAATGCTCGACGGCGATTTCGACGGCCAACCCGGCGGCGATTTTGTTTCGCAGTTTGTCGTCGTCGACCAGGCCGCGCGCTACGTTTCGCTGCCCGACTTTGCCGTCGGCCCGCGGCAAATCGCTCAGTTCGATGGTCAATTCGGCATTCCGATTTCGATTAACGATGGGCAGGACGTCGTGAGCGTTGGCTTCACGCTGCGCTACGATCCCGGGCGGCTGCAACTCATCGGGCCCTCGCTGGCCGACGACCTGCCGGCAGGTTGGAAAATTTCGGGCGTGCAAAATATCGCCTCGGGTGTGTTGCGTTTGAACGTTTCCGGCCCGACGCCGCTCGCTGCGGGTCCGGCTTCGCTCATCAGGCTGTTAGCGCGCGTGCCCGATCTGGCCGCGCGGGGCGAAGCCCACGAAATTGTTGTGGAAGCGGTCGAAGTGAACGGAGGCGACTTGGCGGCCCGGGGCGAATCGGCCATTCACGCGTTGGCCTTCCCCGGCGATCCGAGCAACAGCGCCGACTTTAGCGGCTTCGACGCCTCGCTCGTGGCCCGCGTTACGATTGGCATCGATACGGGGTTCGACGCATTTCCGCGCGTCGATCCAATCCTGATCGCCGATGTCACCGGCAACGGGCGACTGTCAGCGCTCGACGCTTCGTTCATCGCGCGCAAAGCGGTGGGCGGCGAGCAGCCCGAAATTCCCGACATTCCGCCTCAAGCCAACCTCGCAGCGCCCGCGCCGATCGACGAAGCTACGCTGACGACTTCCTCCGCGGCCGCATCGCCGCTTGCCGCGGCGCAGGCGCTCGAACAAGTCAGCTACACCATCGACCCGGCGCAGTCGCAGTTGGTCTTTTCGGGTTCGGCAACGCTCAACGGCATTCCGGTCCCCTTCGTCGAAGTTGCGCCCGGCAGCCTGGTCGACTCGGTGTCCGGCACGATTGTGGCCGAACTTGCCGGCAACACGTTGACCTTTTCCGGCGGCAGCCTTATCGATCCCGATCCCAATCCGGCCGGTCCCTTTCTACCGAGCGTGGCCGATACCGGATCGGGCTCAACCGAAGACAATTACGGCGGGCAGGGTTTGTTTCTGAACAACACGATCATGCTCATCGCCGGCCGCGATCTGCTCGGCGACCTGCTCGGCGGTTCTGCCGATTTCGGCGGCCCGGTCACCGGCATCTCGTTCGACGTGACGGCCGGAACGATCGGTTTTCAAGAGTTGATCGACGGCACGTTCGGATTCTTCGATGCGGGACTCGAGATCGCCCCCAGCGCGAATATGGCCGACGGCGTTTTGGGCGTCATGAACGACGGGTCGAGCGAGACGATCACCTTGCCGGTGCAGGTCACCAGCCCGTTCCAAACCACTACGGACCTGGGCGTGGTCAACGGCGAAGTAACGCTCACCGGGCAACTGGTCGCGTCGCGCATTATCGTGCCTCCGGCGCCGCGCGTGGTGGCGACGACCTGGGGCCCGAGCGGGGTGGCGATCGAGTTTTCCGAACCGCTCGCTGCCGAATTGCTCAATCTGTACGACGGCATCGACGCGAGCGAAGACCCGGCCGACTTGCTGCTCACCGGCGACGCCACCGGTCCGGTGACCGGTTCGCTGCATTGGGATGCGACAACGAACACGCTTCACTTCACAAAATCGGGCGGTCCGCTGGTGGCGGACAACTACACACTCACGCTGTTAAGCCGGACCGACGGATTCGTTACGGCCGATGGCACGCTGCTCGATGGCGACGACGACGGCTCGCCTGGTGGCGATTTCCAGGAGTTGCTGCTCCTTACGCCGAGCAATTTGCGTTCGCTCGGCATGCCCGACGTCGTGCGCGCGGCGGGACAAACTATCGATCTGCAACAGACCGGCGGAATTCCGGTGAGCGTTGACGATGGCGACGCGGTAACGAACGTGGAATTTCTGTTCGAATTCGATCCCGACCCGCTCGCGATCGGCTCGGTCGACCTGGCCGCCGATCTGCCGGCCGACTGGCGCATCGTGCGCGATGATCGGAGCAGCGACGCGGCGATTGCGCTAACGCTAGCCGGCTCGACACCGCTTGCGAGCGGCGCGCGCAGCCTGTTGGTCTTCGACGCGTCCGTTCCGCAACTAGCCCCGGCCGGCAGCACAGCCATCCTTTCCATCGCCAACGTGCAGTTGAATCAGGGTGACATTGCCGCGACCGGCGACGACGCTTTCCAAGCGATCACTCTGCTGGCCGACCCCACCGGCAGCGGCGATTACAGCGCGCTCGACGCTTCGCTGATCGCCCGCGTGGCGGTCGGTCTCGATACGGGGTTCGACGCCTTCGACAAGATCGATCCCGTGCTGATCGGCGACGCCTCGGCTAACGGCGATCTGTCGGCGCTCGATGCATCGTTTACGGCGCGGCAGGCGGTCGGCTTGCCGCAAGCCGAGATTCCCGCGCCGCCCAAACTGGCGTTCTTGTACGTGGCCGCCGATGCTCCAGCCGGTGGCAATGGCACGGCCGCAGCGCCGCTCCGCTCGATTCAGGCCGCGCTCGATCTCGCCGCACCGGGTACGGCCATTGTGATTGGCGATGGCGTGTATGGCGAATCGCTGGCGACGCGCACCGCCGGGACGGCTGAACGACGCATTACGCTGGCCGCCGAACATCGCGGCGCGGTAACCGTCGAAAGCACATCGACCAATCTGCTGCTGCAGCATCCGTATTACACGATCGACGGCATCCGCTTCGACGGACTCTTCGGCAATCGCGATATCATTCAAGCGACGACCACGGCCGACTACGGCACGCTGCAATATATCGAAGTGGCCCACGGCCGCGCCGACGGAATCGACCTGGGCGACAACCCAACGAACGCGCTGCCGAGCGATTACCTCGACGGCTTCTCGATTCACGATGCGCACATTCACGAGTTGTTGAACTTCGACGGCGCCAATGCGCTCGATGCGCACGGCATCGTGGCCGGCGCAGTGCGCGACTTTACGATCAGGCGTGCCGAAGTGCATTACGTTTCGGGCGATGCCCTGCAACTTCAAGATGGCGGCTGGGACTACGTGCTCGTCGACGCGGTCCGGTTTTGGAATGGCCCGCTTCCCGCCGCAGCAGGCGGATTTCCAGCCGGCGTGAACCCCGGCGAGAACGCGATCGACACGAAACAAGACGAACACCTGGGCGTGCGCGGCCGTTTGTGGGTGCAGAACTCGGAGTTCTTCGGCTGGGACAGCGATTACATCGGCAATTCGGCCGCGTTGAATCTCAAGGAAGCGGTCGATGCCTCGGTGCAGCGCAATCAATTCTCGAACAATGAAATCGCCTTGCGTTTGCGCGGCCGCGATCTTCCCGGCTTTACCGGTGTCGGCGCACATGTCGACGTTGCCAACAACGTGCTATTCGACAACCTAGTGGCCGTGCGCTACGAAGACGCCATCAATCAACTGCACATCGATAACAACACGTTTGGCCAGAACAACGCCACGGTGTTTGTGGCTGCGCCCAGCGCGACCGGGGCGGGTGACGACTTCCAAGTGCGAAACAATTTGATCTGGGCCGACGCATTGCCGGCTGCGGCAAGCGGCGGAGCGAATTTGTTGGCGAGCGAGGCCGATTTCGCTGATCCCGCGACGAACGACTACCGGCTACGCTCCGATTCGGCCGCCATCGATGCGGGTGATCTGCTCGCGCACATCCAGGTCGATCGGGCTGGCGTTTTGCGACCGCAAGGGGCGGCGCTAGACATGGGCGCTTTCGAAACGCCGGAAACACCGAACGCGGCGTTGCGAACGATCGACGCGGCGCTCGAACAATGGGCCAATACGTTGGCCGAGGAACTAGCTGAAACGCTCGGCCGCCAATCGCCATGAGCCGGCGGACCTAGCCCCTCGCAGGTAGCACAGCGGGGCGACATTGGCCGGAAAACCGGTCCAAACCGGACGATTCCCGTTGATTTTCGTGTTAATGCGTGACAGCATCCCAGGTTATCCGTACTCTAGAAGTTAGGGGGATTCCGCGCCAATGCCCGCGCGAGTTTCTCCGCCACTCCCCAGCGGCCACGTTGCTTCTCTTCCCCTTGGCCGTGTCAGGAATTTGGATAAGGGCCTAGCCCCTGGTTCGCCAAGACAGCGGCCAGTCGATTCAAGGGATTCAACTACCGAAACGACGCGCAGCATGTATTTCCACATGGGCGATGTCGTACGGCAACCGGAACAGATCATCGTCCCTCGAGGCATGCAAGACAGGTAATCGATCGATGCGGAACTTCTTTGCTTGGCGTTCTCCACAGTCGGCCCTCGCTTCTCGACGTCGCCAGCGCCGGGCGCGCTCGAATTGGCGCAGCCAACCCCACGGCGTGATCGAAGCGCTCGAAACGCGCACCGTGCTTTCGGCCACCACCGATACCGGGGTGACGCCGAGCGCCGCGCCACCGGAAACCGCAAGGCTGATTCTCTATGTCGACGGGCAACAGCAGACGATTCCAGCGAACGTCGGTGTTTTTTCCGGCGGCGGCAACGCCGACATCTTCTCTTCGAGCGCCGACGGCGAACTCACGTTCGATCCCGATAACAATTCGACGCTCGGCGACTTCTTCGACGTGTGGCGGACCAACGCAGGGCTGGCCGGCAACAACGTCAATGCTACGCTCTCGGCATCGGAGTTGCTAGGGAATCTGTCGAATGCCACCGGTGACACCGTGCAGATGTTCGTGAATGGAAACGCATCGACCGAGTTCGACAACTACGTGGTCCAGGCCGGCGACGAGATCATTGTGGCTTATGGGGCGAACCCGATCGTTTCGCTCAACACGACCTATGGTTCGATAGTGATCGAACTGTTCGAACAGCAGACACCGGGCACGGTCGACAATTTCCTGAATTATGTGAACGACGGCGACTACATCAATTCGATCTTTCACCGTTCAGCCAAGTTGTCTGGGGGAGCCGATTTCGTCATTCAAGGCGGCGGCTTCCGCACCACTTCGACCACCTTCACGAGCACAGCGCAATTCTCTTCAGTGCCGACCGACCCGCCCATTCAGAACGAACCGGGCATTTCGAACCTGCGCGGCACGGTGGCCATGGCCAAGACCAGCAATCCCGACAGCGCCACGAGCCAGTTCTTTGTCAATTTGAACGACGCCAACACATTTCTCGATAGCCCGAGCAATAGCGGCGGCTTCACCGTGTTCGGCCAGGTGCTCGACATGACTTCATCGGATCGGATCGCGTCGCTGCCGGTCGACATGAGCAACGGCTCGCCCTTCGGCGAGTTGCCGTATGACAGCAACGACCTGTTGGCCGTGGTGCAATCGGTCGCCGGTCTCGGCCAGGTAACGGGTGTGAAGTTTCGCGACGCGAACTCCAACGGCGCTTTCGAAACCGGCGAAGAACTGCTCGCCGGCGTAACGATCTATGTAGACGCCAACAACAACGGCGTGCACGACTCGGGCGAGATCTCCACAACAACCGACGCCCAAGGCCGCTACCTCCTGCAGCTCGAACCGGGCGACTACACACTGCGTTCGGAACTGACAACTAACCGCGCCTCGACCGTGCCGGTGAATCCCGACAGCTACCCGGTAACGATTGAAATCGGCCGCACGAACGAGGACTTTGATTTCGGCGAATCGCCGCTCGACACGCCAAGTAGCGTCGATCTGCTCGCCGGATCGGATACCGGCGGTTCGAATACCGACAACCTGACGCGGCTCAACAACGCCTCGGCGAGCCAAACGCTGCAATTCCAGGTAAACGGCGTGAACAACGGCGCCACGGTCCGCCTGTTTAGCGACGGCACGCTGATCGGTTCGGCGGTCGCCAGCGGCAATACGGTGATCGTTACAACCAACGGCGCCACGTCGTTGACCAATGGCCCGCACAGCATTACAGCCACGCAAACGGTCAGCGCAGTTGAAAGCGTTGATTCGCCGGCGCTCTCGATCACGATCGACGCCACCGCGCCGGCCGCTATTTCTAGTCCGGCGCCCGATGTGGCTCAGGCTGGTCAGCTCTACTCGTTCAATGCCGAAAGCACGAGCGAAGGGCTCAGCGGCATCGCGTATTCGCTCGTCGGCGCGCCGAGCGGAATGACGATCAATGCCGCCACTGGACAAGTAAGCTGGGTTCCCGCGGCCAACCAGGCCGTGCCGCAGTCGTTCGATATTCAGATTTCCGACACGGCCGGCAACACCGCGGCGCAGCATGTGGAATTGAACGTGCTGGGCGTGATCCCCGCCCTTGCCGATAGCTACACAACCGCGGAAGACGTTGTTCTCACGGTAAACGCCGCCAACGGCGTGCTGGCCAACGATGGCGATTCGGGTTCGTCGTCGCTCACGGCCACGCTCGTCGACGCGGCCTCGAACGGCACGGTCAGCCTGTCGGCGAATGGCTCGTTCACTTACACGCCCAACGCCAACTTCTTCGGCAGCGATTCGTTCACGTATCGCGCGAGTGATGGAGTCGACGACTCGAACGTGGCCCGCGTTTCGATTCAAGTGACCAGCGTGGCCGATGCCCCGGTGGCCGCGGCCGACAACTTTTCTGCGTCCAACGATGGCGCGCAGCAAACCTTCGCGGTGCTGGCCAACGACACATCGGAACCCGATGGCGTTCAAACGCTGTCGATCACCGGCATCACCCAGGGTTCGGCAGGCGGCACGGTGGCGATCAACGGCGATCAGATTCTCTACACCGCGGCAACCGGCTTTGTGGGCACGGAAACGTTTACTTACACGATTGAAGACAGCGACAGCTTGACCGATACGGCGACAGTTACCGTGTCGGTCGCCGCGCCGGCCGACAACGTGGTTTCGGGCTTTGTGTACCTGGATGCCGACAACGACGGCAATCGCGACAGCGCCGAAGTAGGCGTGCCCGGCGCAGTCATCACACTTGCGGGAACCGATTCGGCGGGCGGCTCGGTTTCGCGCACGACCATGACCGGCAGCAATGGCTTCTACCAGTTCGCGGAAGTTCCCTCGGGAACATACACGCTGACCGAATCGCAACCCACCGCGTTGTCCGACGGCCAGGACACCACGCCCATTGCCGACGCCGTAGTAACGAACGACTCGTTCGCCAATATCGTGCTCACAGGCGGGCAAAGCCTGGGCGAAAACAATTTCGGCGAACGTAATCTCATGCCGCAGTACTTCAGCATCGCCTGGTTTTTCGCCTCGGCCCAGTCGCAAGAAGTAATGCTGCGCGAGAGCATTGCCGTGGGCGAAGAAATGGCGGGCCACGTCGACCTGGCCGCCGCGATTCGCGCCGGCGCAACCGAAACACCTGTGATTCCTAACACGGGCCCCCAATCGGCGAGCGACAGCTATTCGGTAATCGAAGATGGGACGCTTTCGGCCACCGTGGCCAACGGCGTGCTGGCGAACGACGTCGACGCCGAAGGCGACAGCCTGACTGCTGCCCTGGTCGCGTCGACAACCAACGGGCAATTAACCTTCCATGCCGACGGCTCGTTCACGTATTCGCCCAACGCCGATTTTTCCGGCAGCGACTCGTTTTCCTATCGCGCGAACGATGGCGAATTTAATTCTGAAACCACGACCGTATCGATCGACGTTACTCCGGTGAACGACGCGCCCGCGTCGGCGGCCGACAACTACTCGGTCGATGCCGGCTCGGTACTTAATGTCTCGGCCGCCAACGGCGTGCTCGACAACGATACCGATACCGAAGACGATGCGCTCACCGCGCAACTGGTCGATTCGCCGGCCCACGGCTCGGTGTCGCTGGCAACCGACGGCTCATTCGCCTATACGCCCGACAGCGGCTTCGCCGGCACCGACACGTTTACCTATCGCGCCAACGACGGCGCGGCCGATTCGGCAACGGCCACGGTCACAATTGTCGTGAACCAGGTGAATCACGCGCCGGTCGCCACGGCCGACTCGTACACGGCCTCGCAAGACACGCAGTTTTCGGTAACGGCCGCCCAGGGCCTGTTAGCGTCGGATTCCGATGCCGACAGCGACACGCTTACCGCGTCGCTCGTCACATCGACCTCCAACGGCACGCTCACGCTCGCGGCCGATGGTTCGTTTACCTATATCCCGGCCACCGGGTTTATCGGCACAGACTCTTTCCTGTACCAGGCGTCGGATGGCGAGCTGACTTCGAACCAGGCGACGGTCACCATTGTTGTGCAGCGCACGAACGATGCGCCGGTCGCCGTCGACGACACCTACGCGGCTACCGAAGATTCGCCCCGCTCGCCGTCGGCGCTTACCGGTGTGCTGGCCAACGACACCGATGGCGACGGCGATACGCTCTCGGCCGTGATCGTCAGCGGACCGGCCAACGGCTCGGTCACGCTCAACACGAACGGCTCGTTCACGTACACGCCTAACGCCAACTTTAATGGGACCGATACCTTCACTTACCAGGCGGACGACGGACTGGCCACTTCGAACACGGCCACAGTCACGATCAACGTGGCCGCGGTCAACGACGCGCCGACCGCCGCCGACGACGATTACCAGGTAGCCGTCGACGGCACGCTTGCTGTCATTACATCCGAAGGCTTGCTCGCCAACGACGCGGACATCGAAGGCAGCACGCTGACTGTCGCCGTGGTCAACTCGCCCGCCAATGGCGTGCTGAACGAAAACGGCGACGGCTCGTTCACCTACACCCCCAACACCGGATTCCACGGCCTCGACACGTTCACCTATCGGGCCGACGACGGCGCTGCTCAATCGTCGCTGGCGACCGTATCGATCACGGTCAATTCGGCCCCGAGCGCCAACGCCGACAGCTTCGAAATGGACGAAGACCAATCGCTATCGGTCGACGCGCTCAACGGCGTGCTGGCCAACGACACCGACCCCGACGACGACACGCTAACCGCTTCGGTTGTGACCAATCCCGAACATGGTTCGCTCTCTTTCAGTGCCGATGGTTCGTTTAGCTACACGCCCGACGCCAACTTCTCGGGAGTCGACACGTTTACGTATCGCGTGCACGATGGATTTGCCGACTCGGCCCCGGCCACGGTCAGCATCGCCGTGAGCGGCGTGGCCGACGCCCCGGTGGCGGTCGCCGACTCTTACACGACCAACGAAGATACGCCCCTGTCGGTCAATATCGGCAGCGGTGTGCTCGCTAACGACACCGATGCCGATGGCGACACGCTCGCCGCCACGCTCGTGACCGGCCCGGCCAACGGCGCCGTGTCGCTCGATAGCGATGGCTCGTTCCTCTACACGCCCAACGCCAACTTCAACGGCAGCGATTCGTTCACCTATCGCGCCGGCGATGGCGCGATCGACTCGGATGAAACCGTCGTTACGATCGCCATCAACTCCGTCGACGACGCGCCCCACGCCGCCGACGACACCTACACGGTCGAAGAAGACCGCACGCTTTCGGTCGACGCCGTGTTGGGTGTGCTCGATAACGATACCGACGGCGACAACGACTCGCTAACGGCGATCCTTGTCGACAATCCTTCCGAAGGCGCGTTCACGCTCAACAGCGACGGCTCGTTCATCTACACGCCGTTCGCCGACTTCGAAGGCACCGACTCGTTTACCTACCGCGTGAGCGACGGCACGCTGCTCTCGAATACGGCCACGGTCAGCATCGTCGTCACGCCGCAGAATGTTTTCAGCGTGGCCGAGAACTCGCCGGCTGGCACGCTGATCGGCGAGGTGACGGCCGAAGGCAATCTCAACGCGCAGCGCATTTTCACGTTCGACGATCCGTCGCTCGCCAGCCAACTGGAATTGGTCGCCGACGACCACCTGTCGGGCGATCCTTCCGCGCCGGTCGTGCTGATCGAGTATCTCGACCTGCAATGCCCGATCTGCCGGGCCTATCACCCGATCGTCCAACAGCTTGAAGACGACTTTGTCGGCGACTTGCTCGTTGTGCGTCGGCATTTCCCGCTCGAGAACCCGCACCCCAACGCGTTTGCCGCCGCCATTGCGGCCGAGGCGGCCGGGCGGCAGGGCGAGTTCGACGCCATGGTCGACCTGCTCTTCGAGAAGCAACCCGAATGGTCGGGCGAGAGCGATCCGCAATCGTTCTTCACCAGCTACGCCACAACCCTCGGGCTGGATCTCACGCAATTCGCCAGCGACTCGGCCGACACGGCGCTCGTGGCCCGCGTGCAGCGCGATCTCGACGCCGCGGTCGCGCTCAACGCGCCGGGCACACCCACATTCTTCCTCGGCGGCGAGCAGATCGCCACGCTGCCCCAGACGCAACAAGAGTTCAGCGACCTGATCGTGACCGAACTGATCAACAACGACGACATCTTCGCTCTCAATCGCCTGACAGGTGAGTTGTTCGTGCACGAACCGGCCGCCTTCGACTTCGAAGCGTCGGCGTCGCTCTCGGTCGACGTGCGCATCGTCGACCTGGCCGGCACGGTCGAAACGCCGTCGGTGGTGGTCAATCTGCTCGATGTCGACGAAACCCCTTCGGCCGCCCCGCCGGAAGACCCGTTCGCCGACTCGGTCGACGCGGCGTTCGCCGAAGACGATTGGCTGTAGTCGCCGCGTATCCTTAGGACGTTTTCGAGCGCCGCGCGCTGGCCCAGATGTAGCTCAGGAATCCGCCGCCTACGAGCAGGAAGACAGCGCCGACGGCGATTTGAACCGGCGCCCCGCCCGCATTTCCCGGCTCGAGCAGCGACACTTGCGGATCGCTGGGATGATAATAAACGTTCACTCGGCTGCCCAGGGGGTATTTGACAATCGTCTTCTGTGCCGCGTCCGAGGTCGCATAGGCCAGCATCTCGTTCACGGCGGCGACGTTCGTTCCTCGATAAGTCTCGCCCGCCACGGAATATTCGTACTGAATCTCGGCGTGGAAATACGTGCCGCGGCGCTGGCCGTCGCGCTGTTCACCCGGCCGAATGCGCTCTTGCGACGTGGTCAGTTCCGACTTCGTAATCGTTCCCGGCACAGCCGACCAACGCACGGCCGCCTCGGCCTGCTGCCAATTCTGCACGCCGATCTGCACAATTCGCGCCCCGGCCAACACGAGCAAACCGAGAACGACGCTGATAATGACCCGCCCTCCGGGCGAGGTGTGATTTCGACGCGTTGCCAACGTGCTTTTCCTGTGGAGATCGTGCGGCGTGCGGACAGAACCGAACGAGAAATGGGAGAGGGGAACGGCCTATTTGAGCATGAGAACCGACCGTCCTCGCCCGGAACAATTATAGACGAGATCCAGACTTGTCGGCTTCCTCGTCCGGCCGCGCCGCGTGAAAAAGAATGGAATTCGTTCGGGGCAGGCGTGGCGCGCAACTGACTTGGGTGGCAAGGACACTTTTCCGCCAAGGGCTCTACCATCGTACCCGCCTTGACCGGAAAATGTGTCCGTGTCGCGCACGCGACAAGAGGTTCCCCTGCCGTTGCTTGGATGCCGAAATCCCCGTCCGCGAATGACCTCTTGTTGCTTTGCAACACGGAGACTTTCCGTCGATCGTTCCGGAAGATAGCACG
>JAGQOS010000159.1 GCA_020427265.1 Planctomycetales bacterium | reverse complement strand
TGCGATTCTCACGGCTGCCGGGACATCGCTGCGCTCGGCCCCGGCCTACGAGGCACGGGACGCGCCGTCGCCTGCGGCTTGCCGCCAAACGAATCTCCTGCAGGGTATTCTCGGCCGCGCAGCATTCCCCTCATCAGGACGGTATTTCAGGCGATGAGGCATGTCGTGCACAATGCGAAATCTGCACCATTATGCACCATTCTGCACTGCAACACGGCCGTTTTCCCGGAAAAAACGCTGCATCGCCGGTGCACCGTTCACCGGCGATGGTGCAGCGGCAATAGGAGGCCAATGGCTTGCAGCCCGCGCGGATTTGGCGTGTCGGCCCGGGCCGTCCAGGGGCATTTGCGTTTCACCGGAGAGTTCGTCAGAATGGCGGCTTCGTGTGCTGTCGGCCTCGCCTTTTCTCCCCGTTCGACCTGCCGCTATCGATGTCCAGCCCTTCGCTGCAAGAAATCGTCTCCTGCATGGGCCAGCCGGTGGCTGGCAACCCCACACAGTACATGATGGAGAAAGCCTTCGCCAAGGCGGGGCTCGATTGGCGATATCTCACGCTTGAGGTCGCACCCGAGGGGCTGGAAGACGCGATTCGCGGCATGCGGGCGATGGGCTTCAAGGGTGGCAACTTTACGATTCCGCACAAGGTCGCGGTGATTCCGCTGCTCGATGAACTGAGCGAGGCGGCGCGGCTCATGGGGGCCGTGAATTGCGTGAACCGTGTCGACGATCGGCTGATCGGCGAGAATACCGACGGCAAAGGATTTGTCGAATCGCTGCGCGGCGTGGCCGAACCAGAAGGCAAGAAGGTGGTGTTGCTTGGCGCGGGCGGCGCGGCGCGGGCGATTGGCGTGGAACTAGGCTTGAGCGGCGCGGCCGACATCACGGTCGTTAATCGTTCGGCCGAGCGAGGCGAACCGTTGGCGCGGCTGCTCAGCGATGAAGTCAAGGTTGCCAGCCGCCTGGTTGTGCTCGAAGGCGATTACGCGATACCCGAAGATACCGACGTGCTCATCAACGCTACGTCGATCGGCCTGGGCGATGCTGCGGCGCGCGTGCCGATCGACGTGAACTCGCTGCGCGAAGGCCTGGTCGTGGCCGACGTAATTTTCAACCCGCCGCAAACGCGTTTACTGCGCGACGCGCAGGAGCACGGCTGCACGACGCTCGACGGACTGGGCATGCTCGTAAACCAGGCCGTCATTGGATTCAAGATTTGGACCAACGTGGATGCCGACGCCGGCGTGATGCGCGAAGCGTTGGAAGAGTTTTTGGGAATCTAGCAGCAATCGCCGAGCGAACGACCGGCGGACGATTGCAGGCAGAATCATTGCAGGGCGACGGGGTGATTTTAATGAGGGCTGGCAACGTGAAATGTCTGAGGATTCTGGCCGCGTGTTGGCTCTTCGCGGTATTTACAAACGAGGCGAATTCCGAGTCGCCGCGGCAAAGCCTGTTGTTCAAGGACTCGCTCATCGGCTGGGATTACGGCCCGGATTGCGAAGGCTGGACGATTAACGATGGCCGGTTGGCTGGCAGCTCGAATACCAGCCCGCTCGTTTCCGGTTGGTCGTTCGGTGATTTCGATCTCGAAATCGTTTGGTCGGCGCCGGCAGGCTCCGGGGCTCAGCTCGCTTTTCCGCAACTTCCCGATGAGAAGAACACTTGGCAAGTCGAGTTGGTAAACGGCGCGTATTGCGGACAGATTCGCCTGCGTAGCGGCGGCACACAGCAGACGCTGGCCGATGGCGCCGCGCTGAATGGCGACGAATCGCAAACGCATCGCGCTCGCATCGTTCGCGCGGGAGCACGGCTGACTGTGGAGTTTGGCGACGGACTGCAATCCGAGGCTGCAATCGCCGCCGACGCGCGATGCGGCCTCCTGTTGGCGGCGTTCGGAAAGCAAGTCACGATTACAAGCCTGGCAGTGCGCGAACCGGCAGGCGAGCGGATCTTCAACGAACAGGATTTGAGCGGCTGGTGGACACCCGGCAATCTCGACGCGTGGCAGGTGGAAGGCAACGAACTGGTCAAACGGGGCGGCGGCGGCAACTACTTGCGCACGAAGAAGGAATATGGCAATTTCACGCTCTCGTTCGAGTACAAGATTAGCAAGGGCGGCAATTCAGGCGTGGGCATTCGCACGAAACCCAATGGCTGGCCCTCGGGCGACGGCATGGAACTGCAGCTCTACGATCGCGAGTCGATCGACAAGAGTTCGACGATGGCGATCTATCGCAATTTCGCGCCGCTGGCCATCGCACATCGGTCGGAAGATTGGAACCAGGCCGTTATCAAGGCCGATGGCTACATGGTTTCGGCCTGGGTCAACGGCCAACTTGTGCAACATGCCAATACACTGCGGCATCCCGAGCTGAAATACCGTCACCTGTCGGGCTGGATCGGATTTCAAGACCATGGCGGCGTGGATCAGTTTCGCAACATTCGCGTGCTCGAAGCGCCGGACGGACGCGGCGGGCTCGACCGATGGTATGCCGAGCGCGGGCCGACGGCCGCGGAGCTGGTGCTCGACCGGCTGATGAACCAGCAGTCGCTCGCCCGCGCCGACGGGGTTTCAACGCACTTTGTCGCGGCGACGGCCAGCGGCCAGAAAAATCAGACTTTGGCCGAGTTTTCCGGCGCCGGCGCGCTTGTGCGCATTGGCTACGATCGCGGCGATACGAAACTCGCCCTCTACTTCGATGGCGAAGCGAAGCCGCGCGTGCAATGCAAGGCGGCGGAATTGGCCGCGCGATTGCCACGTTTGACCGGCGTCGGCCAGCCTTGCCTGACCTGCGCCGCGTTTGCCAAGGGCTTGCGCATCGTTGCGGAAGAAGCTCGCGAAGGCGCCACATTCGACTTTGCCTGGGCCGCGTTGCCGTCTGAGGTTCTGCTTGAAACATTCCGCGACTCGACGAAGAGCAGTCCGCCCGGTTGGCTAGCGACCATCGATTACCGGCACCATCATCATCGCTTCGGAACGCATCGCGAAGCCGACCCGCTGCCTCGGCAGCAATCGGCCAATGCGAAGATCGAACCCGGCAGCGCCGTGCCGTTGTTGCAGGTCGACGGGGCCGGCATCGTGCAATGGCTCAAACTCCACGGCACCAAGGAGAACTTGCTGGCCAACGACGACCTGTGGCTGGCGATCACGGTCGATGGCGAAGCGAGCCCGGCGATCTTTGCCCCGGCCAGGTACTTGTATGCGATGATTCAAGATGGTCAGAACTACCCTAACTTTGTGATGCTTCATAGCGGCGGCTTCGCCTCGCGTTTGGCGATGCCGTTTGCCGGCGGTTTCTCGGTAGTGGCGCACAACCGCGGCGACGAAGCGATCGGCCCTGTCGGCGCAAGTATCTCCTTCCGGCGCGAGGTCGACGCCCAGGCCATGGCGGGTTGGGCGCGGCTGCGCGGCGTCTTCGACGCCGACGACAAGGAGTATTCGCCGCAGCAGGTGCAAATCAACGGCGGCGGGCGGATCGTCGCCTTGGTGGCCGAAAACAAGAGCGGCCAGGAAATGGGAATTCAATCGTGCCGGCTCGATGGCCACGCCTGCGACGGCCTGAGCGATTTGTCGGCGGAGCGCATCTTGGGATTGCCGAAGGGCAAGAATCCAAAGCGGGGCTATCTGAGCGGTGTTGGCCAGGGGCTCGCGTGGCGATACTTTCTGCTCGCACCGATCGATTTTCAGACAAACGCTGCGATTACGTTCGCCGGCAAGCCCGACGCTAAACACCTGGTGCTCTACTACGCGACCGCGGAGAAATGACCTTTGGCCGCGCGCGGACTGTTTATTACTGGAACCGATACAGGCGTGGGCAAGACGTTTGTTGCGGCCTGTATCGCTCGGCAGCTTGTCGCGGCGGGACGACGCGTCGGTGTATATAAACCGGCGGAAAGCGGCTGGTTCGCCGACGAATCGAGCGATGCCCATGCGCTTTGGCAAGCGGCCGGAAAACCGGGCGAATTGCATCAGGTATGCCCGCAGCGCTTCGCCGCGCCGCTCGCGCCACCAATTGCGGCGATCGTGGAAGGAAGAAAAGTCGACGAGCAGCTCCTGCGCGACGGGCTAGAATTTTGGCTCGATGCGAGCGAAATCGTGCTGGTCGAAGGCGCCGGCGGGTTGATGTCGCCGATCGGCGAGGATGAGTTTGTCGCCGACCTGGCGCTGGAGTTTGGCTTTCCACTGCTAGTCGTGTCGCCAAATGTGCTGGGAACGATCAATCAAACGCTGCAAACGCTGATTGCCGCGAACACGTTTCGCGACGGGATCGATGTCGCCGGCATCGTCCTCAATGCCGCGCAATCGCCTGTAGAGGACGTGAGCGTGTCGACGAATCGTTCTCAGCTCGAACAGTATTGCCGGGCGCCAATTGTGGCGGAACTCGGCTGGCGAGCCGAAGCGTTCGACACGGAAGTCGACTGGCACGCGCTAGGTCGCCCTATATAGTCCGCCTATTTGAAATACAGCAAGACGTTAGTCATTATTCGACGGCGCAAATCAGTTCGCTGCGACCGCTTCGGCTTCGCGACGTCGGTTTTCGGCCATCGACGTATCGAACTCGAGCACCATGGTCGCGCTCCAGGCGCCGTTGTTCTGGCCGTTAATGTGCCAGTGCGGCTGCACGACGAGCGACTGGTGAACGAGTTCGAAACCGCCTTCCGACTGGCTGACCGATTCGATGGGATAGGTCCAAAGCCCCGTAGGCTGATTGAACGAGAAGTTCGCATCGAGCCCAAGCCACTCGTCGCACATGCCAATCGACGTGCAGGTGGCCCAATCGAGTTGCGTTCCCAAGTGGCCATGTCGCGTGCGGTCGGCATCGTAGAAATACCGATCTTCGGCGCCCGCCGGCAACGCGGCAAAGTTGAATTCGGGAGCGAAATGGAAGGTCCGATCGGCCGGTAAACCTTCGATCAGGTAGGCGATTTCGACCCGCGACTCGCCGGCATTGAGCGTGATGCCCTTCGTGATCTTGATCGATTGGCCGTCGACCGTTCCGGTGCGAATCATTTGCAACTGAATGCGATCGGCCTTGCTACGCACGACGGCCTCGTAAGCGCCAGTGACAAAGTCGCCTAGTTCCTGAGCCTTGCCGCTAGCGACGTTGGCTGGGTTCACATCGTTGGCGTAAAAATGATCGATCATGCTTTTGCGCATGTGGCGATCGTAGACCACACGGCGATCGAGGCCCTCTTGCTTGAAGACGACTCGATCGTGAATGCTGGCCGCAGAGCCCTGGTGCTGCGACGCACCGGCGAGGACTTTGCGGTGATACGCTTCGGGACGGCGGGCCAGCGTGGCCAGCAGATTCAGGCAAATCGACCGCAGGTCGAGTTCGTAAAGCATTCCGCCAGAAGCGGGCGCTGCCAGGGCGATCAGCTTGTCGTTGGCCAGGCATACTTCGCGGCGGGCGTCGAAATTGAAGTCTTTCGACGTCACATCGACAAATGATTCGCTTTGATGCTGGGCCTGGTCGAGTAAGTTGTCGGCTGCGATCAGGTGGTTGTAAACGGCATTGCGCAGATGGGGCAGATAGATTCCGCCGAACGCACCGTGCCAGTAAGAGCAGTTGCATTGGGCGCGAAAGAGTTCGCGCTGGGCGTTGTCGAAGGCTTCGCCTTCGGCGCCGTCGCGGCGGGCCTGTTCGAGCCGTTCGCTTACCTGCATCATGCGGCTGTACATCTCGTTTGCTTCGGGATACTTGACCTTGAAATTGCGCCAATATCCGCCACGCACGTAAGGAGCGACCTTTTCCCACCAGCCGTTGGCTTCGAGTTCGTGATGCAGGTCTTCGTATTGGTTCTGTCGCGCGGCAGGCAGCACCCACTCGGTCATCTCGCGGTAACTGCCTTCGGGCAGATAGATCTTGTCGCGCGGCGCGACAGCTTCCAACGCTTCGCTGGGCGTGGTGAGCTTGATCCAATCTTGGTTTTGCTGCAACAGATCGAAGAAGCGGCGGAGCCAACCGTCGTCGTAAACATGCTGCTTCGTATCGGGCCAACTGCCGAATTTTTCGCCATCGTCGGCAAACGTGACAATCGAGTTTGGGTGCCGGGCGGCGATTTCGCCGAGCGTGTGGATCGTCTCCTGGGGCGCGGCAAACGGAATCAGATACCGCATGACTTCGCTGCCCGGGAAGATGGAAAGTATGCGGCCGTCGTCTTCGGTTACGTAATAGCCGTGCAAGGCATCGGGTTCGAGGCCGGCATTTTTGAAGTGGAAGTCGTCGAGCATCGTGTACTGCATGCCGGCCGAGGCCAAGTCAGCCGCCAACGATTGCTCCCAAACCCGTTCGGGCATCCACATGCCGCGCACCTTGGCGCCGAGTCGCTGCTCGAGCCAATCGGAATACGCGCGAATCTGGCCGATTCGATCGCGCGACGGAATCATCGTCAAAATCGGCTCGTAGAACGGCCCACCTACAATCTCGATCCGGCCGCTCGCCACCAGGCCAGCCAGCCGGTCGACATACTCGGGATGATTCGCATCGAGCCACTCCATCAAGCAGCCGCTCGTGTGCAGCGCGATGCGGAGCGACTCGTACTGCTCGAAGATATCGAGAAACGGCAGATAGCTGTCTTGGTACGACTGCTCGATCACGCCGTCGAAGTTGCCGACCGGTTGATGATTATGCAGGGCCAGAATAAAGCGGATTTGCGACGACATGGGCGAATTACTTCACACTACGGGGAGCTACGGGTGGAAGACAGTAGGAGAGTTATCGGCATCAACGTCCGCCTGATTTAACCAAATTACCTAGACCTAAATATTTCGCAGCCGTTGCGCCGCATATTCCGGCGGTATTTGGTTAATCGTGTACCCCGTACCCCATTCAAACCCGGCGATATTCGATTGGCGGGGGAGAATCTCAATATGCCAGTGAAAATGATTTGCATCAAGGGATGAAAAGGGCAATGTTTGCAGCCAGAAGTTGTAAGCCGGAATCACCAGCACACGTTCCAGGCGTATAAACAGCTCCTGTAGAAAGCCTGCCAGGGCTCGGCGCGGCTGGGCCGGAAGCAGGCCAAAGCGGCTCGCATGTTGCCGAGGCAATACGCGAATCTGACAGGCGAGTCGGCTGGCAAAGGGACAGAAGGCAACGAATTCGTCGGATTCCGCCACGATTCGATCGCGTTGGGCCTGTTCCTGCGCGATCTGATCGCAGTACGGACAACGCTTGGATTGCTTCCAGAACTTTTCAGCCGCCCGGTGCTCGTGCGCCACCTGCTCTGGAACGATCGGCAAGCCGAGCAACTGGCTATGAGCATGAAACTGCGAGGCTCCGGCTTCATAACCAAGGTTCTTGAAGACAATGGCGTATTTTAGATTCGACTCGCGACGCCAATACTCCAATCGCGCCTGATATGCCGAGAGTACGTCATCGATCTCGGCCACCGATAATTCGGTCCAGCCGGCAACGTGTCGCGGGGTTTCGATAATCACTTCGTGCGCGCCAATCCCAGGAAGGCACAACGTAGTGAGATCGAGGGCAAGCAGCTCGTGCACGGTTGAGACTGCGGGAAACTTGTTTGGCACGACGCGCACCTTCCAGCCAGGGCGGTCGATCGTCGATTCCGGATTGCGGATCGCGAACACCTCGCCTGGTGTCTCCTGTTCATTTCCCTCGCAGAACGGACAGGCTGCATCGGAAGTGTCACAACTCGATGCGGCAGTCGCCATGGGGCGATTGGCGCGTTCCGCGGAAATCAGCACGCGATGACCAGTCAGCGGATCGGTACGAATTTCGGGCATGGTTTGCAAACGCCTCGCGCGCGGTCACCGGTCACGAGAAAGAGGATGGTCGGGCCATACATACGCAGCCTCATCCGGCTCGCGCGGCGTTTATTCTGCCACAGTTGCAGACAAGCCGAAATGGCAGAATCGATTTGCCCAAACGGAACCGATCGTTGTGGCCCGCGCAGAATACGGCCGTCGATCTAACCCACTTGCCCTCCGCCGATGTAAGCAGCGGTTGGCACGATGGAAAATTCGACGAAACCTTTCGGGGCGGGCGGGGTATAGTCTTGCATGAAACGACTACTGATTCTGCTGCTCGTTATCTCGCCACTGTCGTCGGTCAAGGCTGACGACATGATCATTAAGCGAGATATTCCATACGTTCATCCGAAAAATGATCGCCAAATTCTCGACGTCTATTCGCCTGCGGCGGGCGCTGAACATCCCGTTGTGATCTGGCTTCACGGCGGCGCCTGGCGGTTTGGTGATAAGCGGAGTGTTCAGAGCAAGCCGCAAGCATTCGTCGATCACGACTATGTTTTCGTGGCCATCAACTACCGCTTTGTGCCGCAGGTGAACATGGGCGATATTGCCGCCGACGTGGCGAAAGCCGTGCGCTGGTCCTACGACCATATCGCGGAGTATGGCGGGACCCGCGACAGCCTGTTTATCGCCGGGCATTCCGCTGGCGCGCATCTCGCGGCATTGATCGCGACCGACCAGCAGTACTTGAAGGCCGAAGGACTCTCGCTGACAAATCTGAAGGGATGCATTCCGGTCGATACGGCGATGTACGATGCAGAGCGTCAAATCCGCGAACGCGGCCCCAGTCGCTCGCGAATCTATCGCGATGCCTTCGGCGATCGAGCGGAAACTCAGCAAGAATATTCGCCACGTTCCTACGTGGCCAAGGGGAAAGGGATTCCACCGTTTCTGATCTTGCATGTTGCGAGTCGAGCCGATTCGACGGCGCAAACGCGCGCTTTCGCTAACTCACTCGAAAAGGCGGAAGTCGACGTCCGGGTTGTAGCGGGTGAAGGGAAAACACACGGAACGATTAACCGTGAACTGGGACTGCCAAACGACGCACCAACGCGCGCTGTATTCGAGTTCTTGGATGGCCTGACGGAACAATAACGGCGGAACGGGAACACCGCTACGACTTCGGAATCCATAGCGGTGCCTGGCTGCCATCTTCAGAAAATTGCTTATTGCGGCGTCTCGCCTTGATTCGCACATACGGTGCGACGAAGCAACTGCGGTGGCCAAACGTGCCTTCTTCGGCCGAAACATCGGCGTGCTTCGGTTCTAGGAAATCTTCGATCACGAAACCGGCGCGGCACAAGCCGCCGAGTAGCGATTCCCAGCGATGCAGGAACTCGAGCGCGCCCGACTCACGTACGCGGCTCGGTTGGCTGGCGGGAAGCGGACCTTGGCGGTAATAGGGCTCCGCGAGCCGATAACCGTCGACGTTTTCCGGAGCCGTTGCCGGCACTTGAAGGCTAACCGGCGACTTGTGCTGGCTAATATAAAGGCCGGCTGGCCGCAGCACTCGGGCCACTTCGCGATAGACCGGCTCGATTCGAGGCACGTAGCAAGTGCTGACCGGATGGATGACAAAATCGAACCGGGCCTCGCCGAACATCGGCATCGCGTCCATCGATGCCTCGACCGTTTCGAGATCGAGCCCCCGTTCGCGCGCGACCTGGCGATCGAGTTCCAGCATCTTGGGACTCAAATCGACGACCGTAACGCGGGCGCCAGCGGCCGCATAGAGCGGCCCTTGACGGCCGCCGCCGGCCGCCAGGCAGAGGACATGTAGCCCATGAATACTCTCGCCCACCCATTCCCCGGCGTCGATCGTACGTAGGGGATCGGCC
>JAGQOS010000158.1 GCA_020427265.1 Planctomycetales bacterium | reverse complement strand
AAGCGACGGTCCGCTTCAATGAAGTGACCGTGTTGCTCGGTGACCCGCGATTACCCGATAGTTGTAAACGCGACGGCCAATTCAACGACGAGGACCTGGAAACAGTCGCCAAGCTCAAGACGGCCCTGGGCGAATTGGAACCGTTTCAGTTTTCATATCTCGACAATCACGCGTCGATGATGAATGAGTTGCGTAGCAACCCACCGAAGTTCGTGCTTAACTTGTGCGACGAAGGCTTTGACAACGATGCCTTCAAGGAACTACACGTACCGTCGTTGCTGGAAATGTTCAACATTCCTTACAGCGGCGCCGGACCAGCCACACTCGGCCTCTGCTATAACAAGTCGTTTGTTCGCAGTTTGGCCGAAGCGCTTGCCGTACCGGTTCCTTTGGAAACCTACTTCGATCCCGATGACCAGTCCGCCACGCTGCCCTCGGTTTTACCGGCGCTGGTTAAACCAAATTATGGCGATAGCAGCGTGGGAATTACCAAGGAAAGTGTCGTCCGATCGCCGGCCGAACTCATCGCGCGACTCGAAGCGATGCGCGACGAATTTCCTGGGCTATCGCTGCTGATTCAGGAGTATCTGACCGGAAATGAGTACAGTGTCGGAATCGTTGGCAATCCTGGACTCGGTTATCGATTCCTGCCGGTGCTCGAAGTCGACTACAGCGGGCTCGACGCCGATTTGCCGCGTATTCTCGGCTACGAGTCGAAATGGCTACCCGACTCGCCATATTGGACTCAAATCAAGTACCACGAAGCCGATCTCGACGAAGAATCGACCCGCCGTCTCTACGATCACTCAAGCCTGCTGTTCGAGCGGCTCGGTTGTCGCGACTACGCTCGGTTCGATTTCCGCGCCGACGAGCACGGCGCCATCAAGCTGCTTGAAGTCAACCCAAATCCAGGCTGGTGCTGGGACGGCAAGTTCAACTTCATGGCCGGCTACGCGGGCATGCGATATGCCGATCTGTTGCAGGCGATTCTCGAAGCGGCCCAGGCTCGCTACGCCACGAACGGCAAGGCTCGTCGGTGAGCCGTAGCACGAAGCAACAGAGTTCGCATTCCGTCAGCCGCCATCGGAATCAAGAGACGCCGATGCGGCAACGGTATTCGTTTCTGAAGATTATGAGCGGGTCCGATCTGTCGCATCGACGACTGCCCTACATGCAGGCGAATAGCTCGCACGAGGGCCCCACGGTTTGGCTCACGGCGTGCTGTCATGGCGATGAGGTTGGCGGCATCGTCGTTGTCCAGGAGGTTTTCAAGCGGCTGAAGAAAAACCCGCTGCAGAAAGGTGCGTTGCATGCGTTCCCGCTAATGAACCCGCTCGGTTTCGAGGCTGGCGCGCGGCACGTTACTCTGAGCGAAGAAGATCTCAACCGCGCTTTCCCGGGCAACGTGACCGGTACGCTAGCCGAGCGAATTGCCGCCACAATCTTCGACGCCATCGTCGCCACCTCGCCCAGCATTGTGCTCGATCTGCATAACGATTGGATTCGGTCGATTCCCTACACGGTGCTCGATTCACCGTCGGAAGGCGGCGCTACAATCGCCGAACAACGAGCCCAACAGTTAGCGACGACGGCCGGATTCCTTACCGTTACCGAACCGAATCCGCTGCGACGAACGCTTTCGCATAGTTTGTTGCGTTGTGGTATACCTGCGATCACGATCGAATTGGGCGAATCGTTTGTCGTGAATGAAACCAATGTACAATTCGGCGTCAATTCGATCTTACAAACGCTCGCACAACTCGAAATGGTCGAGGCGACTGAACCGTTCGCTTATCCGGCGCCCGCCGGCATTCCACAGCGCTGCTCGCTACGCTACAGCCAAACGCCGGTGGCATCAACGAGCGGAATCATTCGCTTTCTCGTACGCCCCGGCGCGGTCGTCAAGGCGGGACAACCGGTCGCTACCGTCGTTAACGCCTTCGGACGATTACAGGAAACGGTAAGAGCGGAGCAAGCCGCAATCGTACTGGGGCTTTCCGATTCGTCGGTCGCGTTTCCCGGCGCTCCGATCATGGCATTCGGGCAGTTTTGACCGAAGCTGGACGACCGTTATTCGGACAGGCGATCGGCGGAGATCGCCGTGAGCATTTCGTCGTCGATCGCAGTTTGCTCATTCGCCTCATTTCGCGCGAACAAGAGGTCGACAGCAATCCTTCTTGCCGATACGGTCGAAAATCTAGGTGTCGTATCGACAGGCAGGCTCTCCGGGCGCCGAAGCAACTCCCATTCCTCCGCGATCACAGCCGCGCCTGTTCGATCAGTCGCCGCTAGGATGGGTCGGTCCTCAAGATCCCAACCGGCCAGCGATAGATCGGCCGGTCCGGGTGGCGGATTTATTTGTCCACCCGGCGACAGGTCGGGAATCTCCGGCTGATCGAGTCCCACTGCCTTGCGCGCCACCATCGCGGCGTCGAGCGCCGAAAGAGTGCCATCCCCAGAAATATCGGCAATCAGTAGCGGGCTAATCGGCAGAAAACGATCGAATCCGGTATCTAATCCCACGGCTGTGCGCGCGATCAACGAAGCATCCAGGGCGCTATAAGTACCGTCGCCGCTGGCGTCGCCTAGCGGGCTGATCACCTGAACGGCATCATCGCCAACCGCGCCCGTGCCGCCGCCGTTGAGAAACAATTCTTCAAAGAACAGCAAACCGGCCACACCATCGGGCGCATCTTCTGGAATCGTGGCGTGCAATCGGAACAACTCTCGTTCGCCGGGTCCGAGCGCCGGGCCATTGGCGGCGATCAATACCGACCCCGGCTCGCTTACATCGGCTTCGGTGATTGTCCAACGATCGTTCAGACTGGCGCCGAAGTCGACACGGTCGATGCTTAGCAGGCCAGGATCAAAAAAGAGGATGAATTCGACTGCATCCACACCCTCGCCATTGTCGATCCGGACCGGGATCCCAGAGTCGTCGGCCGGCCGGGGCAAGTCGACCGCTTGACCAGGGGAGCGCGCGAAGTCGGGAATCGACAGAATGCGAGCATCGGCCGGGTTGATTACGAATGTGTCGACGAAATCGCCGCCAGCAGCGCCGTCCTCGTCGCCATCGATCGGCACGCCAGAGGCGGAAACCAGGCCGTTGGCATCGCCGGCTACGCGAACCGTGTAAGTATCGGGGGTCCACGGCCCACCGCTTTTCACAAACGAAATCGTGTTGAATGCGGGATTGAAAACCAGAGTTCCCGGCACTTCGCCAACAAGATCGCCAATCACGCGCACATCGGGCGTCGTCCCACCGCCGCTCAATCCGCGATAGAGGCTGAGCGTTTCAAGATCGGGAACAAAGGAAAGATCGAGGTCGACCGAACTCGTGAATTCCGAAATCGAAAGCACGCGCGGCGCGAAGACCGTGATAGCGACCGTTGCGCTTGCCTCGTTGCCGAGAGCATCGCGGACCGTATAGGTAAAGGCATCGACTCCCACGTGCGCTACGTCGGGCTCGTACAAGACCATACCGTTGACGATCGACGCTGTGCCGTGCGCGGGATCGTCGACCTGGACGATCGACAACTCTCCTCGGTCGGCGGCGACATCATTGGACAATACATCGATCTCGAACGGTGTTTCGAACTCAACGTTTCGCGCGTCGTTCCATGCAACTTCCAAACCATGCGTATGTTCGGGAAGTTGCGCCGCGGTTAGAACGACGGATTCGACCCCGAACTTGGCCCCCTGGGGCCGGGGCGTTAACCCGTCGCCATTGCCCGCGCCAACGGCAACGCGTCCTCGCAAATCGGGCAAGCCAAACGTGGTGCGGCCATCACCGCCGTACATCGTGCCAAAAATGCTGAACAACGCTTGATTGCTATCAATATCCAACAACTGCCCCTGGGCCAAAGCCCAGCCGGCCGGAGCAAAATTTCCGGCGAACAGGACAATCTCACCCAAGAATGGCGATCCGCCCAGTACGGTTGCCGATGCTGTTACGCCAGCCGTTAGACTGCGGGATGGAAAGAGTCCTTGCAACGCAACGATGTAGTTCAGTACGGACGAGGGCTGCATGTTCTCGTGAGCTTGATTGCTGCCGGTGGGCGCCGTTGTACCATCGGTCGGCAAATCGTGATCGTGCATCGGCAACTGCGGTGAGGTGAGGCTGACGGATTCGCTGCCGAATCGAGCGCCCAGACGACGGTCTGTAAGCCCAGGGCCGGCGCCTTCACCCACTGCGGCCCGGCCGCGCAAGTCGGGCAAGGCAAAGTTCTGCTCACCATCACCGCCATAGGTCGTTCCAAGAATGCTGAATAGCGCCGAGTTCGAGGCAATGCTCAGCAGTTGCCCATCGGCAAATGCCCATCCGCGCGGCGCGAAGTTGCCGGCGAACATCCGCACTTCACCTAGAAACGGTTCGCTGGCCACTAGTGCCGTCTCGCCAGCCGTTATACTTCTCGATGGGAAAATGCCGGTGGTCGCAATGATGTAATTGATAGCCAACGAAGGCTGCATGTTGTCGTGCGAACGGTTTTCACCGGTCGTTCCCGTCGTCACTTGCGGCGCGGCCAAACTGTGTCCGTGGCTCGGCATCTGTGCCAGCGATAAGCCAACCTCTTCGTTGCCAACCTCTCCGCCGAGCGTTCGACTTGTGAGGCCGGGACCGCTGCGCGGCCCAATCGGCACGCGACCGTTCAGATCGGGCAGTGCAAAGTTTGTTTCGCCATCGCCGCCGTAAGTTGTGCCCAAGATGCTAAAGAGCGCCGTATTCTGGCTAATAGGCAAGACTCGTCCATCGGCAAAGGCCCAGCCGCGCGGTGCAAAGTCGCCTCCAAACAGCATCACCTCGCCGAGGAACGGATCTCCACCGTCCGCGAGCGTACCCGAAGTTCGCAAATTCGCACTGGGAAAGGTTCCCTCCAGGGCGATGATATAGCGCAGCGCCTGCGATGGTTGTACTTCGTCGTGTGATTGCCCCTGGCCGGTCGGCTGCGTCTCCGTTCCCAGTACAACCTCAATGCGGAACTGCGCCGCGACGCTGTTTCCAGCGTTGTCAGTCGCCGTACAAGTCACGAACGTTGTCCCAAGCGAAAAATGGGCCCCCGACTCAGGATCGCACTCAATGTCCGGAGGCAATCCTCCGTTATCGATGGCCGTGGGCTCCTCGAATTCGACTGCGGCGCCAAGATGGTCGCGCGCCGCAGCCACAATATCTCCCGGCACAAAGGTGAAGAGGGGTGGTTCCGTATCGATTGCGTCGAACTCGATCACAAAGTCGCCGCCGGGAAAACCATCGCCTGACCGCTGAATTTCAGAAATCTGCCCAAATACTTCGCCGTCGAGTAATTGGCCGGTATTCTGGCCCACGAAAGCGGCGTCGCTAAGAGTAAATGTGTAATGATCTTGCGGCAGGGTCACGTCGACCACAAGTTCACGCGTGCCGGAAAGATAATTCACAAAGTTCGGCGCGATCGAGCCAACGTTAGCGCCGACCAACTGTACTCCGTCAGCGTTGATCGCGAACTCATCGAGCGGCTCATCGAACTCAATGATAAAAGGTGTCTGACCAGCGGATACGAAGTCGCCGGGTTGTACGGACGAATCGACCACGCGCGGCGGAGCGTTAAACTCCTGAATCGCTACACCCGCGAGAGCGACGCGACTCTCGCCCGCCGACGGCGAAATCTCGATCGTCAGCGTCCCGCCGAAATCCGAGCGAGCCGGCAGCGAGAAATCCATTAGTGGCAAAGTGTCGCCCTCTAAAGCATTGATGAACAGTCGCTCATTCTCAATTGCCTGCGTGAACTCGGTCGAGAAGCCGCCTTCAAACACGGTGACGTCCTGGACAATCGTTTCACCGACGCCTTCGGCATGGAGTCCAAAGACGTAGACTAAGTAGAGCGTACCGGGATGTAATCCCGTCCAGTGAACTTGGACGAATTCACTCTCATCGAGTGTCGAAACGATCGCCGCGCCATCGAGCCCGAATAGGTCGGATTCATGGTTGGGAAGGGTCGCGCCATCGACGAAGGTATCGACCACATCAGCAGCGCCACCGCCAAGATAGTTGACTTCCAAGCCAATGTTTGTCGACAGGCCTTGCTCATCGACGAGCTGATTCTCGAACGCCGGCAACGATTGGATCTGCGTCCAATTGTCGGGAATGTCGCCGAAGGAATCAAAATCAACTCCCACCAGCGCGGCCAGCACACGTCGGTCTTCGAGCAGTTCGAATTGAGGCCGCGAGAGGGCGGATCGCAGTTGTCGGCTAAATTTATATGCTCGCGTCATCAGTTGACCAGAAAAGAGACATGCCGTGCCTAGAAATTGCCAACGGTGAGTATAGGGCAGCGTTAGGACGCCTGCAATTAAAATGGGTTCACTCGCAGGTGGCTTGCAGAGTCGACGACGAAAGGGGCAGGCCCATGTTTTCGGCCAACGCTTGTACGCGAGTTGCGACCTTGGCCGCCGAATAACGAACGTGACCGCGACTTCGCACTTGCCCTGCCAGGCTCATCATTTTCTGGCCATTTTCAGCCTATGCCGACCTCGCCCCGCGATCGTGCTGGATCATTGTCGACCATTCGTACGACTACGCCATTGGCGAACGTGCGCCTTTCTGTCGACCTGGAAAATGATCGTAAGCTAGTCTTTTAGTACAGGACAACTTCTCTTCTGCGAGGCGTCTATGTCTAGCCACGCATCATCATTGTCGTTAGTTCAGTGGACCGTTGGTCGATCACTGTGGGCAAATTCGCGCGCCGCACGCTGGGGCGCGATGAGCGTTTAAACACAGGCGGCCTGTTCGGCGCATCCGTAACATCGTCACGCCGACGCGGTTCGTGACATTCATTTCCCCCTTGCCGGTAAGCGCGACGTAAACGCGTCGCCAGGCGAGCGTATCGCAGAGCGGCGTGCCCGGCGTCGTGGCTTCGCCCGAATCCTGAGGTTTCACCATGCGCATTCTCATCGCCGACGACAGCGCCGTTCTGCGCGCCCAACTTCTCGACGCACTGGCATCTGCCGAGTTCGACGTCGTTGTGGCTCAAGATGGCGAGGACGCCTGGAATGCTTTGAAGCAGGGCGACATTCCGCTGGCGATCCTCGACTGGGTAATGCCCAAGATGGACGGCCTGCAAGTTTGCGAACGACTCGATGAGCAGGGGATTCTGGATTCCGTTCATGTCATCCTATTAACAGCTCGCGGCAGCGACGCCGAGATGGTAAGCGCGTTCGAAAAAGGCATTAGCGACTACGTTACCAAGCCGTTCTCCGAAGTGGAATTGCTGGCCCGGGTACGCGCCGGCAAACGCATTGTCAATTTGCGGTCTCGCCTGGCGCATGCCCAGAAGATGGAGTCGGTTGGACAACTCGCAGCGGGAATCGCACACGAAATCAATACACCCATTCAGTACGTAGGCGACAACACCAGGTTTCTTGACGATGCCTTCAAAGACCTAGACGCCTTGTTTGCGGCGATCGACGAACTGACGAGCGACGGCGAGGGAACTGAGCTATCGCAGACATTCGTACAACGCGCACGCGAGGCGGCTCGCCAAGCCGACCTGACCTATCTGCGTTCGGAAGTCCCACAGGCGATCCAGCAGTCGCTCGAAGGCGTAGCGCGTGTGGCCAAAATCGTACGCGCGATGAAGGAGTTTTCGCACCCTGGATCGGAAGACCGAACAGCGGTCGACTTGAATCACGCCATTGAGAGCACGATCACAGTATCTCGCAACGAATGGAAGTACTGTTCGGAGATCGAGACTGACTTCGACGACTCGTTGCCGTTGGTTTCCTGCTATCCGGGCGACCTCAACCAAGCGATCCTCAATCTGATCGTTAACGCGGCACATGCGATCGAGGAAGCACGACTCGATGACATGGCGCCGTTGGGAAGGATCACATTGAGTACGCGGCTAATCAACAACCAAGTCGAGGTGCGAGTTGCCGACACAGGAGGTGGCATTCCATCAGATGTGCAACCGCGTATCTTTGACCCATTCTTTACCACCAAGGCCGTTGGTAAGGGAACAGGCCAGGGCTTGGCGATCGTCTATTCGGTCGTCGTCGAAAAACATGGGGGCGCCATCGAATTCGAAACCCAGTCGGGCAAAGGAACAACTTTTATCGTTCGCTTGCCTATTTCCGAGACTTAGCTATCAGGAGCCGACTGTGTCAACCACGCATCACATTATCTTTGTCGACGACGAACGCAATGCACTCGACAGCTACGCGCGAATGTTACGACGCGAAGCCGACACCTGGCGCACAACCATGTTCGCATGTCCGCTTGAAGCCTGGAACTTCATATCGAGTGAATCGATTGATGTATTCATTACGGATGCCCGCATGCCACGCATGTCAGGACTTGACCTTTTGGGCCATATCCGTGAATCGTCGGCCACACAGCACATCCCAGTGCTCGTGGTAACCGGGGTTGCCGACGGCAATCTGCGCCGCCGGGCGCTCGAACTGGGCGCTACCGACTTTCTGCAGAAGCCCATCGACGCCGACGAACTGCTACTCCGCATTCGCAATGCGTTGCGTCAGAAACGCTACGAGGACGACTTGCGTCAGCAATTCCAGCAACTCGCGTCCCGAATGGAACACGCCCAAGAAACGCTACTGGGCAACGACACCTCCCAACTTGGCGATTCCGCACGCGAGATAATTCGCAATGCCCTGATGGGATCCCCATCGCCCGCTGCGCGAGGCGTCATCCTCGCATAACCGAAAGGGAGGTCACCTTGATGACTCGTTTACTTTTCGTTGACGACGATCAAAACATTCTGTCCGGCCTGCGGCGAATGATGCGAGGACTCCGCGACGACTGGCAACTGGATTTCGCCCTGGGAGGCAAGCAAGCCCTGGCGGCTATGGAGTTGGAAGCCTACGACGTGATCGTCTCAGACATGCGTATGCCCGTGGTCGACGGTGCGATGCTTCTGAGCGAGGTACAAGCCCGCTGGCCAAGTACCGTGCGCATTGTCTTGTCAGGGCAATCGGAAATGGGTCGAATCTTGCAGGCGACCGGACCGGCCCATCAGTATCTCTCGAAACCATGTGATCCAGAGATCTTGCGTGCCACAGTCACTCAATGCTGCTTTCTTCGCGATCGTTTGCCGAACGCGCATCTACAGCAACTCGTATCACAGCAGTCAACGGTGCACAGTGAACCGGCACTGCTCCATCATGTGATCGAGGAACTGCGCAGCTCCCGGGGCGACATTCAGCGTGTCGCCTCGCTGGCCGCGCGCGATATCGGAATGTCGGCCAAAATCTTGCAGTTAGTAAGCACGTCGTTTTTCGGTCAACGCCGACGCGTTATGTCCGTTGAACAGGCCGTCATGTTGATTGGCTTGGACTTAATGCGCGAGCTGGTCCTCTCGGCGAAAGTCTTTCGCCCGTTCGCTTCTCCATGCGCGACCGAGCTAGACCTTGCGCAGCTCAACGCCCATTGCCAGAAGGTCGCAGACTGTTCGTGGAATATCGCGAAGGGAATAGCGGACTCGGAACAACTCCAGGGCGATTCCCGAATCGCAGGCATGTTGCACGACGTTGGTAAAGTTGTGCTTGCCAGTTGCCAGCCTGACGATTACCGACGAGCCCTAAAGCTGGCTAGGGAAAAACAGATCACCATCTGGCAGGCCGAGATGGAAGTGTTCGGCGCTAGCCA
>JAGQOS010000157.1 GCA_020427265.1 Planctomycetales bacterium | reverse complement strand
GGCTTCCTGGGACATCGGACGCCCGGCACCGACAGCGAGTCACGAATGCGAGGGCAAACTGCAGCGGACAGCGTTACCGATAGATGGAAACCGGTATCGAGCGAACAGCCCTCCACATCGAGAACGCCTCGATGTCGAGGCACATCGCCTTCCGTCCGGCCCGGCCGTCGATGCGGCGTTGGTCGAAGCGTTTCTCACAAACGAAATGGACGTGCACGACTGGCTCGAATCTGACGCTTGTGGCGGCGACCAGTAAATTTCTGGTTTGTACGATTCGTACGATTCGTGGTTCAATACAGCGTCTCGAATCATCGTGCCGGTTTCTCAAGGCATTCGCCATGACCTTCCGCCTGCCGCTACTGCTCTATGTAATGGCCGTGCTGGCCGCGTTTCTCGCTACGTTCGGGCCGGGCGGACTCATTGGCTTTGTTATCTGGGGCGGCATCGGTTTGGCGATCGCGAATCGATCGTCGAAGAGCCTGGGATCTTGCTTTGTCGAATTACTCGTGACCGTCGCGATCCTCTTCGTGCTGATCGCCTGCCTGTTGCCTGCAGTTCGCACCGCCCGGCCGGTGGCTTATCGCGTGCAATGCACCAACAACCTGAAGCAGCTTGCTCTCGCGCTGCTCAACTACGAAGCCCAGTACGATTGTTTTCCTCCGGCCTATGTTGCCGATGCTGAAGGCACGCCGATGCATAGCTGGCGGGTGTTGATTCTTCCCTATCTGGAACAGCAGGCGCTTTACGACCAGTACGTACTCCGCGAGCCGTGGAACGGTCCGAATAACCGCAAACTGGCGGCGCAGATGCCCAGTTACTTCTTGCGTTGTCCGAGCGATCGCGATGAAAACGAAGAGGCCAAGACCAACTATGTAGCCGTCGTGGGGCCGCAGACGATTCTTTCCGGAGGCAAGGGCCGTACGATGAAAGAAATCACGGACGGCGTGGCGAATACACTACTGCTCGTCGAAACGGTGGATGCCGTGCCGTGGATGGAACCTCGCGATATAACGTTCGATCAAGCCGTCGCCACAACTCAGCGACCGTGCGTTTCGTCAAAACACTTTCTGCCGCGCGACAATTTTTTTGTTAGCTACGACATTGCGTTCAAGCCGATCGGCAATGTCGCCATGGCCGATGGACACATCGACTTCCTTGCTCCGCCACGCACGCCTGAGGCGATGCGCGCGATGCTAACTGTGTCCGGTGGCGAACTTCCCGAGGAGGCCGCGAACTTTATCGAGGAGGAAGAATTCGTCGGCCGCTGGAATTGGCGCAACATCATCTCGCTGGCCATTCTCATCGGCCTGATTTTCATGCCCTTGTTTTGGCGGCCATGGCAGGTGAAAACACAAGAGATCCCAACGCCATGACCTTTCGCCTGCCGTTGTTGCTCTACGTGACGGCCGTGCTGGCCGCGTTTCTCGCCACGTTCGGTCAGGGCGGGCTAGTGGGATTTGTGCTGTGGGCGGTTTTCGCCACCCTGTTTACCTGGGGGCGTAAGAGGTCGTCGCTATCCGGTTTAGCCGAAGCCGGTGTCGTGTTGCTGATCATCGGCCTGCTGGTCGCTCTACTGCTCCCGGCCGTGCAATCGGCGCGCGAAGCTTCGACGCGGCACATGTGCGCAAATAATCTGAAGCTAATGGCGATTGGCTTGTTCAATTATTACGACATTCACAAGAAGTTTCCGCCGGCGCACGTCGACGATGCCAACGGCAAACCGATGCATAGTTGGCGAGCGTTGATCGTGCCGTACCTCTGTGAGAACGACTTCTACGATCACTACGACCTCAATGAGCCCTGGGACGGTCCAAATAACCGCAAATTGTCCCATTACATGCCCGATTGTTTTCGCTGCCCGAAGAACGCAAACAACCCGGCCTGGACGACTAATTACGTCGCAGTGATCGGTCCACATACGGCCTTTCGGGGCTCGCAAGGGCGCACGTTTAACGACTTTCGCGACGGTACGGCGAATACGATTCTCATTGTCGAAACGACCGAGCCGATTCCCTGGATGGAACCTCGCGACATCACGTTTGAAGAAGCTTGTCAATCAAGCGAGCGGCCCTGCGTTTCGTCGTTTCATGGACGGCCGCACGACGACTTCTTCTTTTCCTACACCGGTGGCGAAACCTACCAGGCAACGATCGCGCATGCCGACGGCAGCGTGCACTATTTGCCGGGACCAATTACGCCGGAAGCGATGGCCGCGCGGCTGACGGTCGACGGCGCTGAATTGGTGACCGACGAGCCTGAACTGCTCGATATTCCCGATCTGCTTGGACCGGTGGAACGACACCCTAAGTGGCGCAACATCCTCTCGCTGGCGATCCTCATCGCGTTGGTTCTGATGCCGCTAGTATGGCGGCCGTGGAAGTTGCCTGCGGCTGAGGACACAGTGTCATGACCTTTCGTCTGCCGCTGTTGCTCTACGTGATGGCCGTGCTGGCGGCGTTCTTGGCTGTGTCGCGCGAGTTTGGCATTGTGGGATTTTTGATGTGGTATCTTGGCGCGTTGTACGTCCATTCGCAGCCTTCTCGGATCACGAACGAAATTGCGATCGTGATGGGCATCTGTTGCAGCGTGCTCTTCTTCTCCATCGCCTTTGGCCGAAATCATCTGTTCACGCGCACGAACGCCATCTCGGTTCTGATTCTCTATGCCTTGATCCTGATGCCGATCTATTGGCGGCCCCGGGAGCAAATCGACGACAACACGCGCGACGACGAGCGAGAAACGGACACCCTGTAAGAGTCCGCTCAGGCGCTTTTGCGATAGCGAATCAACGGTTGCAGCGTTGCCGGCAACGCGAGAGTCTCGGCCGCAGGCTCATGGCGCAGGGCATCGAGCACCTGGTCTAAGTGGTCGCGCGGGTCCTGGGCGAGATCGAGGAAGAGCCATTTTTGGCCCTTGATTTCGCAGGCGCCGCCACCGGCCCCGCCGAGAAAGTCTTGCCGCACCTGGTATCCGAGCGCGCGTGCGGCGCTCAGGGCTTGCTCCAAGAGTTCAACCGTGTGCATTCCTTGCACCTTGAAGTGGAATGGTTTGCCGTCCGTGCCGTATCAGGCGCTGCATGCAGCGCCAAAGTTTCGCTTGTTTATGCGTTTCACCGCGAAACGGGATTATATCGCTTCGCGCTTCAGCGGCCCACACGAGTTCGACGATACGACGAATGGCACTAAATCGTTGACTGTTCATGAGTTAAGACACCCGAGTCGGGCAAGGAATTCCAGCCGCGGCGTGCAGGCAAGCCAGGGAAACTGGCGAATCCAACTTCGTGCAGCCGGAACGCGTGTCTCGGGAGGCGGGAGAAGCAGATGTCGGAAACGACCAGGTCGGAAGTCGAAGCACTACGCCATCGTGTTCAAGAACTGGAAATTCAATTGCATCAGGCGCGGAAAATGGCCTCGCTGGGCGAGTTGCTCAGCACGACCACGCATGAATTCAACAATGTGTTGATGACGATTGTGAATTACGCCAAGCTCGGCATGCGCCAACAAGATCCGGCGTCGCGCGAAAAGGCGTTTAGCAAGATCCTTTCCGCCGGCCAGCGCGCGAGCAAGATTACGAGCAGCATCTTGGGGATGGCCCGCAATCGGGGTGATTCGTTCGAACCGACCGACCTGGCTAGTTTGATCGACGATGCGCTCGTGTTGCTCGAACGCGAAATGAACAAGTACCGCGTGGCGATCGATCGGCAACTGGCCGACGTTCCTGAAGCGCTTGCCTGCGGCAACCAGATCCAGCAGGTGCTGCTCAACCTGTTGATCAACGCCCGGCAGGCGATGCCCGACGGTGGCACGCTGGTGATTCGGCTATCGTACGACACTGCCGCCGACATGATCGATCTAATGATTCGCGACACGGGCTGCGGAATACCAGCGGACAAACTACCGCGGATCTTCGACGCCTATTACTCGACCAAAGACGGTCCCGATGAGAGCGGCAAAGGGGGCACAGGCCTGGGGCTGTCTGCTTGTCGCGAGATTATCGAAGCTTATCGCGGCCGTATTCGCGTCGACAGCGCAGTCGGCAAAGGCACGGCCTTTACGATCAAGCTTCCGGTCGCCAAGAAGAAGGCGGCGGCCAACGTTCCACCGCCCACGCTGGGCATTCCGACCGATGCCCGTGGACCGCAAGGGCGGGTGTAGGCAAAAACCTCGCTGTGAGCGAAAACTTGCTAAACGTGCAAACGCCGGTCAATTGATCCATAGCGGCATCAGGCCGTCGGGGCCTTCGCGGCGCTCCCATTCTCGGCGCACTTCCCCCAGACCGTAGGCGCAAAGTTCAAACTCGTGGCTAAGCCGCGCTAGCAGCCCGGCCCCGACCTTTTCCTGCGAAGCCGGAATCTGACTGGCGACCTCGTAGGCTTTTTTCCCTTGCGCGCGATAGTCGATCAGGCTATCGGGCTTGCCCGTATCGCGAAACTTTTCGACCGCTTCGGGATACAGGCCGGTCCAGAAGAGCGTGAAGTCGCCGATGTGGCGATGCACTTCGCGCTGCGCTTCACCCACGCGCGAACGCGCCTCTTGCATCATTTCGACCACTTGATTCAGTCGCCGACCGTTGGACGATCGCACTTGAAACAACTGATCGTGGCGGCAGAAGCGCGTGAGGAGTTCGGCTACGTAATCCACAAGCGGTGGATCGGCCACGCCGAGATGCACGTAGAACGCGTGCTCCGTGACCCCGGTAAAAAAGCGATTGAGCAAACGAGATTTTGATGGTCGGTCGCTCACGGATAAACCTCCCTTGTCACAGGTCAGAGTCGCCGTTGCCGCCAGAATTGCCAGTACTTATAGCATCGGCATTCGAGCGCGTTAAGATCGATCCGAAATGAAAAGATGCATGGATAAGGCAGGCTAGGGCACTGGAACGGCCGAACGGCCAAGTCCCCTCACCTATGCAAGTTTACCTTGCCGATCCAGCGAGGGTCAAGTTTTCGTCGCCCCAGGCCAACTACTGACAAAAGATCGCAACCTGTTATCATGTCTTATGTTAGACAACATAATTACGAGTCGATTGGCATGCTTGCTCACTGCTAGGCGGGGAGCGCTGCGAGAAGACTCGCCACGTAGTCGCCAACTTCCGCGATGACCTGATCGGCCGGCTTTTCTGCAGCCTCGGCAACACGACGCACAATAGCCGAGCCCACGATCAGTCCATCGGCAACCGGGGAAAGCAGACGCACGTGTTCCGGTCGGCTGATGCCAAACCCGATGCAGATTGGCAACTCGGTCTGCTCGCGCAGCCAAGCGACGTTGTCGACCAGGTCGGCCGGCAGTTCCGTTCGCTCGCCAGTAATGCCGGCAACGGAGACATAATACAAAAACCCGCTGGAAGCCGCCGCGATGCGGACGGCGCGTTCGCGCGGCGTGGTGGGCGTGACCAATTGTACCAGGCTCAAATCGGCGGCACGGCATTGCTCGGCCAGGCGCGCGGCTTCGTCGACCGGCAGGTCGGGAACAATCAGACCGGCAAGGCCGGCTTGGCGCGCTTCGTCGAGATACTTTTGAACACCATGACGATAGACTATCGCATAGCTGACCATCGTAACCAGCGGCGCGGCAACCTTGGGTGCTACGCGACCGAGCATGGCGAGAATCTCGTTCAATCGCACACCGGCGCCGAGTGCGCGGACATACGACGCCTGAATGACGGGACCATCGGCGATTGGATCGCTGTAGGGGATGCCGATTTCGCACAAACTCGCGCCGCGCCCAACCACCTCGCCGATCAAACGCTCGGTGAATTCGGGATTGGGATCGCCGGCCGTTACGAAAGGCATGAGCGCTTTGCGCTGCTTCGCGCGGAGGTCTCGGAAAAGGTCGTCTATCGCGGGCATGGCGCAGCCAATCGTGTAGAAATCGAAACGAAGAAAATCAACCTTCGCGCAAGCGGGCGATCTCGGCCGCGTCTTTGTCGCCGCGCCCGGAGAGGCAAACCACAATGGCTTCGGACTGCGGCCGCTCGGCAGCCAACTCCATGGCTTTAGCGACCGCATGCGAACTTTCGAGCGCCGGCAAAATGCCTTCCGTCTTAGCCAACATGTCGAAGGCGGCGAGCGCAGCGCCGTCTTCGCAGGCTGTGTAAGTAACGCGGCCCGAATCTTTCCAATAGCTATGTTCCGGCCCGACGCCGGGATAATCGAGCCCGGCGGAAATCGAATGCACGTCGTCGGTCTGCCCGTCGTCGTTTTGCATCACGTAACTAAAGCTTCCGTGCAACACACCGGGCGAGCCATAGCTGAGCGGCGAGGCATGATCGCCAGGCGTCGGTCCACGACCGCCGGCCTCGACGCCCACGAGCGGCACGTCGGTTTCGGCCACGAACGGGTAAAACATGCCGGCCGCGTTGCTGCCGCCGCCTACGCAGGCGACCACCAAGTCGGGCAGTCGCCCGATGCGTTGCTGACTTTGCTCGATCGCTTCTTGGCCGATCACGGATTGAAAGTCGCGCACGATGCGTGGAAACGGATGCGGCCCAACGACCGATCCGAGAATGTAGTGTGTCGATTCCACGCTACTCATCCAATCGCGCATGGCGTCGTTGATGGCGTCGCGCAGCGTTTTCGATCCGGTGTCGACATGACGAACTTCGGCCCCGAGCAACTTCATGCTGAACACATTGGGGGCCTGGCGGCGTATATCCTCGGCCCCCATGTACACGACACATTCGAGCCCGAACCGCGCGCAGGCGGTAGCCGTGGCCACGCCGTGCTGTCCGGCGCCGGTCTCGGCGATCACGCGGCGCTTGCCCATGCGCATCGTCAGCAGCGCTTGGCCCAGCGTGTTGTTGATCTTGTGGGAGCCGGTATGGTTCAAATCTTCGCGTTTGAGCCAGATTTGCGCGCCGCCGCAATGTTCGCTCAAACGCCGAGCGTGATACAGTGGCGACGGTCGGCCCACGTAATTGAAACGCAATTCGGCAAGTTCCTTCTGAAACGCTTCGTCGCGACGAGCTTCGTCGTAGGCGATGGCCAATTCATCGAGCGCCCGAACGAGTGTTTCCGGCACGTATCGACCACCGAAGGCGCCAAAGCGACCTTCGGCGTCGGGTAACGAGGCGGCAGTCTTGGGCTCGGTCGGCATGCGATTGCTTCTTGGGGCTTCGTCTTACAGGTAAAGGTGAACCGTCGATTCTCCGCAGCCGGAGTCAACCGGTCAACCCCGAGAACCTGGAGGGCATTGGCCGGCATGCACCTCGCCAACGAGGGCACAAACGTCGCCGGGGCTTAACCGCGAGAACTTGGGGGGCATGAATACTTGGCGGCTTGGACATTTCTGTCATATCATCACACGAGAGCCATTCGCTCCGTTGCCGCGTGGCCACTACCGATTGCATTGAACTCGCCATGCCCGAACTCCCCGAAGTTGAAACGATGCGTCGCGGAATCGCCGTGATCGCCGGAAAACGCATCGCCAACGTGCGTCGTGTTGCCTGTCGCCGGCGGCCGATTTACGTTGCCCCTTCCATACCAACGTTTCGCCGCCGTGTGTTGGGGCAAACCGTCGCCACGGTCGATCGGCTGGGCAAGCGGATCGTTCTGCGGCTGGCTTCGCACGATGCGATCGTCATCGAGCCCCGCATGACCGGCCTGGTATTGCTGGCCGCCCCGCCCAGCACGGAGCACCTGCGCTGGGCGCTAGATTTCGAGGGGCCGGCGGCAAAGTCACTACTGTACTGGGACCGTCGCGGGCTAGGTTCGGTTCGCTTGTTTCGGCCAGCAGAATTGCAGTCGACCTTCGGCCCGCCGGCCCTGGGACCCGATGCTTTGGCGATCACGGTGGAACAATTGCGAGAAAATCTAGGCAAAAGCCGCCGCGAAGTGAAGCCGGCTCTGCTCGACCAAAAGGCTGTCGCGGGAATCGGAAACCTGTATGCTTCGGAAATCCTATTTCTCGCCGGTGTGCATCCGCAAACGCGCTGCGATCGGTTAACTTTGCGGCAATGGATATCGATCCATCATTCGCTCGGGGCCGTTCTGCGCGAAGCAATCCGCTACGAAGGGTCGACCTTGAGCGATGGCACATATCGCAACGCATTGAACAAGGCTGGTGGCTATCAGAACCAGCATCGCGTGTACGACAAGGAATCGGCGCCGTGCCCGCAATGCGGCAACGCCATCGAACGCATTGTCCAGACACAGCGTTCCACGTTTTTTTGCCGCCGTTGCCAAACACGCCGCAATCGTACGTCTTAGCTGAATTTCAACAGCGCGAGGCGAAGGCGATTGCCAGGTGAACTGCAAAGTCGAAGAGAGGGGGTCAGGTACATGTTTTCGGTCGACGATCCTTGGCTAAAGGTCTTGATGGTTGAGCCGAAAAATGTACCAGACCCCGGACTTTGCAGCCCTCCTGAAGGCGATTGCCGAAAAACTTGCAACCCGGTTACGGCTTTGTTCTAATCAGCGGGCAAAGGTCTCCGGCGGAGCCTCTTGGGTTTATCGCTCGATAGTTCGCCGCGGATCGCCCACATTTTTTGCTCGAAACGAGCCCCGCCACAAGAAAAGGAGTCTCTCCATGGACCAGCAACCGCGCACGTGCCCCGATTGCGATCGATTCGCCAGCGACGTCGACCGTCGCGAGTTCCTCAAGCGGGCCGGCATCGGTGCGGCGGCACTGGGCGTGGGTCCTGCGCTCTTGCGCGGCGAGGAGAATTCCGCCGGCGGCAAGACCGATCCGGAATCGCTGGTCAAACGTCTTTACGACACGTTCTCGGACAAACAGAAGAACGAAATCTGTTTCGACTGGGCGCATGTCGATGGCGAGCGCGGTTTACTCCGCACGCGTGTGGCGAACAACTGGCAGATTACACAACCCAAGATCGATTCTCCGTTTTATACCGACGAACAACGCGACATCGTGCGGTCGATCTTCGAGGGACTTTACAACCCGGACTGGCTGGCGCGCATCGACCAACAACTGAAAGACGACGCCGGCGGTTACGGCAAACAACAAAGCCTGGCTGTGTTCGGCCGGCCGGGTGAAGACAAATTTGAGTTCGTGATGACCGGTCGTCACATGACGATTCGTTGCGATGGCAACTCGGCCGATCACGTCGCTTTTGGCGGGCCAATTTTCTACGGACACGCCGCGCAGGGATTCAACGAAAAACCGGATCATCCCGGCAACGTGTTTTGGCCTCAGGCGCTCGCCGCCAACAAGCTTTACCAGATGCTCGACGGCAAGCAGCAAAAAGCGGCGCTCGTCGACGGTCGCCTGCCGCGCGAACAAGATGTCAACTTCCACGGCACGGCCGGCGGGTTCGATGGCATTCCGGTCACCGAATTGAGCGCCGACCAGAAGGAGCACTTACAGGGAGTGCTGGCGAAGTTGGTCGAGCCGTATCGTCAATCGGACCGCGAGGAAGCGCTCGAATGCCTGAAGTGTCAGGGCGGACTCGATGCCTGCCACCTGGCCTTTTACTCGGCGCGCGATATCGGCGGCGATAGCACCTGGGACAATTGGCGGCTCGAGGGGCCGTCGTTCGTTTGGTACTTCCGCGGCTCGCCACACGTGCATGTGTGGGTCAATGTGGCCGACGACCCGTCGGTGAAACTGAACGCCTGAGTTCAAACGCTGGATTTGTTAGATTGGCGAAGATGCGTTCGCTTTGCGGCTGCGTCAAGGCAGGCAATTGCGACCAGCAGGTCAGCGGTAAAATGCTAGACG
>JAGQOS010000156.1 GCA_020427265.1 Planctomycetales bacterium | reverse complement strand
CTACGCGCTGGCAAGCATTGCACGGAAACAGAGCGTCGCATTTCCGGAGCCTGGCGAATCTGGTACACTCGAGCCACGGATTTCGACAATTGCCGTTTAACTCTGGAATGATGCCCGCCCACGTGAACATTATTCGCCAGCTAGAAGATCTGCCCTCGAGTCTGCGCGGCGGTGCGGTTTCGATCGGCAATTTCGACGGCGTCCATCGCGGGCATTTGCGCCTTTGTGAGCGGCTGACGGCCGCGTCCAAGCGAGTTGGCGGGCCGGCCATCGCTTTCACATTCGACCCCCATCCAGCCGCTATTCTACGTCCCGACGAAATCCCCGCGCCGCTTACCTGGCTCGAGCGCAAGGCGACGTTGCTCGGCGAATTGGGTGTCGATGCGGTGATCGCTTACCCGACACACGCGGCGCTGCTGCAACTCTCGGCCGACGAGTTTTTCCAACAAATTCTCGTCGATCAACTCGGGGCAGCCGTGATCGTCGAAGGTCCGAACTTCTGTTTCGGACGTAATCGCGAGGGCACGATTCAAAAGCTGCAAGAACTTGCAACGGCACGCGAACTGCAGGTGGAAGTCGTTCCGCCGCTCGAAGACGACGGACACTATGTATCCAGCTCGCGCGTCCGCGCGGCGCTCGCCGAGGGCGACGTGGCGCATGCCGCCGATTTGCTCACCCGGTGGCACCGGCTGCGCGGTTTGGCAGCGCGCGGTGCGGGCCGCGGCGCCCAGCTTGGCTTCCCGACGGCCAACCTGGCCGAACTTGATAGTGTCGCCCCCGCGCCGGGCGTTTATGCGGGGAGAGGCTACTGCTCGGCCGGCGCATACGCGGCCGCGATTCACGTCGGTCCTATTCCCACGTTCGACGATCCGGCGGCGCGCGTCGAAGTGCATCTGATCGGCCACACCGGCGATCTGTACGGCGAGCGGGTTGAGGTTGACTTTTACGCGCACGTGCGCGACATTCGTGCATTCGCGTCGCCCGAGGAATTGAAACAGCAACTCCACAACGACGTGTCGGCCGCGGCCGAAATCGCCGCGCAACGCAGCTCTCCTTAAGTGTCGTTTCTTTCGGAATCGTTCTCCGCCGAGATCCCCTATGCCCATCGATTGGTCGCCGTTGGAAAAACTGGTCGCCGAGTGTGATCAATTCGTGCTCACAAGCCACCAACGCGCCGACTGCGATGCCCTCGGGAGCGAACTGGCCTTGGCCGGCATCCTCGAGTCGCTCGGCAAGCAAGTGAGAATCGCCCAACCCGACCCGGTGCCGAACAATCTCTTGTTTATCGATCCCCACAACAAGATTAACGTGCTGGGCGAAAGCATTACGGCCGACGAGGTGGCGCAGGCCGATGTCCTGATGGTGCTCGACACGAGCGCCTGGATTCAAATCGGCCCAATGGGCGATGTCTTGCGCAATTTCGCAGGACACAAGGTCGTCGTCGATCATCATGTAAGCAGCGACGATCTCGGCGCCATCGTTTTGAAAGACTCGACCGCGCCGGCCACCGGCTGCCTGGTGCTCGAAGCGGCCGACGCGCTGGGCGCCGAAATCGATCAGTCCATTGCCGAAGCGCTGTTCCTGGCGATTTCAACCGATACCGGTTGGTTTCGATTCCCGTCGGTGAAGAGCGATACGTATCGCCAGATCGCGCGACTGATCGACGCCGGCGCGCGGCCGGAAAAGCTCTACGCACAGCTCTACGAACGGGAACGATTGGCGCGACTTTGGTTGCGGGGCCACATCCTGCGCCACGCACACGCCGAACTCGCAGGCCGCTTGATGCACGCCACGGTCAAGCGTGCCGACTTCGACGCCTGCGGCGCCGACACAACCGATACCGAAGACGCCATCAACTTCCTGCTGCGCGTTAAGGGGAGCGAAGTCGCACTGCTATTCGTGGAGCTGCCCGACGGCCAGGTGAAAATCAGTTTCCGTAGCCGCGGCTCATTCGATGTCCGCAAGTTCGCCGAACAATTCGGCGGCGGAGGGCATACCATGGCCGCCGGCGCCACGGTCGCAGGAAAAATCGATCAGGTGCGCGAGACACTACTTGCAGCGGCGCGCCAAGCCATTTAACGCGGCGAGCAGGGCAAAATAGCGACTTTGCGGCGCGGTAACGTCCGTTCGCTTGCGTGCTTCTAAAAATATTTTGTTGAGCGGCTTGCCCCGCTAAAATATAATCCGGGTCCTACCACAGGGAGAATGGCCCGGCGAAGTCGGCCGTGCCGTCCTCGCACGTCCAACCTTCCCGCCCACGATTTCACGCCCAGTTCCCACCTACTCGCAACGCGCAAACATGCCCGTGCATGCCGCGCGTCGCACGAGCAACGCCATGAAATCTTTCCGTATTGCTGCGCGGCTGTGGATCCCTCAAGCTCGGCGGGTTTGTCAGCGCGCAAGCGGCAACATTTCGGCCGGTTGGCAAAATGGCTCGGTTACGCGCACGACTCGAGGAGAATGCTCAAGATGAATCGCCGCAGCTTGTTGCGTTGGATCTGTCGCGCCATCGCCTCGGTGTCGGCGGCGGTGGTCGCCGTACCCGCCGTGCGATTCCTGCTTCACCCGCTGTTGCGACGGCAGAAGAACGACGCGATCGTGCGCCGACTGGCGCCGTTGGACGACCTGCCGGTCGGCAAACCACAATCGTTCCCGATCCTCGGTACGCGCCAAGACGCTTGGACCACCTACGAGGAAGAGGTCCTGGGGCGCGTCTGGATCGTGCGCCGCAGCAATTCGGAGACTTCGCCCGAGCAGGCTCAGGTCGAGGCCTTCACGGCCATTTGCCCGCACCTGGGCTGTGCGATCGATTGGGACAAGGCGCACGACCATTTTCTTTGCCCCTGCCACCGGGCCGTCTTCGACTCGAACGGCCAACCGGCTGCGGATGCGGATCTAGGCTACAAGAACCCCACGCCGCGCGGCATGGACGCGCTCGAGTGCCGCGTGGTTCAAGATGCGGAAACCGAAACCTGGTGGGTGGAAGTGGAATTTCAGCGTTTCGAATTTGGCCTGACAACGCAGCAGGCGTTGACCTAACGAGAGCAAGGGAAGGATCATCGTGCTACGCGAACTGCTGAATTCGATCGACACCCGCGTTGGTTACCGCGCCTTGCTCGCGCCGATTCGGCGGCGCGTGTTGCCCGATGGCCCGCGTTGGGGCTATGCCACGGCGGCGACGCTGCTGTGGATGTTGGCCGTGGAAGTGGTAACCGGCCTGTTATTAATGACCGTGTACAGCCCTTCGCTCACGACGGCTTGGGCCAGTGTGCATTACATCGAACAGCTTCCCGGCGGCGCGTTCATTCGGGGTCTGCACTACTTTGCCTCGCAGGCGATCATCGTGCTGTTCGCTCTCCATCTGGTGCGTGTGCTGCTGTCGGGGGCGTTTCGCGCGCCCCGTGAATTGATTTGGATTACGGGCCTGATTCTGTTGCCGCTCACGATCGCCTGGGCGGTCACGGGGAACCCGCTTTCGGGTAGCCAGAAGGCTTATGCGCAAATCGAAGTCGAAGGCAATATCATCGCCTCGACGCCGCTGATCGGCCCGCTCGCGCGGACTGTGCTGCTTGGCGGCAAGCAAGTAGGCCATTTAACGCTCACGCATTTGAACTTCTTGCATGTTGCGCTCATTCCATTGCTTGCCGGCATGTTTCTGGCGCTGCACATTCAACAGATCTACAAGCACGGCGCCTCGGCTTATCCGACGAACGGAAAGAAGAAAAAGTCGGCGCCGTATTGGCCGTTTCAATCGATTCGCAACCTGTCGGTGTTTGCCGTAGCATTCGGCATCGTGGCGCTCGCGGCGTGGCATTACGGCGCGCCGCTCGAAGCGCCGGCCGATCCGGAATTCCACAACATCCCGCGACCCGAGTGGTACTTCCTCTCGCTGTTTGAATTGCGAGCCTATTTCAGCGGTCCCAATGAATACATCGCCACGGTCGTCGTCCCGACGGTCGCCTTGCTCGTGTTGCTCGGCATGCCGCTGATCGATCGCGTCTGCCCACCGCGGCTGAGCACGGCCATTCGCTTTTTCACCGTGTTCGGCGGTTTGCTGGCCATCGGCGGCTTAACCGGCATGTCGGTGCAGCGGGACATGCACAGCGAGGAATTCCAGGCGGCGAAACACGAAGAGCAGTCGTTGGCCCGGCGGGCTCATGTGCTGGCCGTAGCGAAAGGCATTCCACCCGAAGGGCCGATTTCGTTGCTGCGCAACGACCCGAAGACCCAGGGTCCGATTCTCTTCGAGCGTCATTGCGCTGCTTGCCATTCGCATACGGACGCCGACGGAAAGGGCATTGCTGCGGAAGAGTCCACGGCCCCGAATCTGCACGGATTCGCCACGCGAGCCTGGCTGGCCGGCTGGTTCGATGCGGAAAAGATCAAGTCGACCGAATACTTTGGCGGCACGGAATTCGCCGAGGGTGAAATGGTCGGCTTCGTCGACGACACGTTGACCGATCTCGACGAGGACGATCAGCAGGCACTCGCCAATTTGATTACGGCGCTCTCGGCCAAGGCCGAACTGCCCGGGCAAAAGGCCAGCGACGAGCAGGCTGCCGAAAAGGGAGAAATCAAGGCGGGCATTGCGGCCTTGCTCGAAACTTTTTCGTGCATCGACTGCCACAAGTATGGCGACGACGACCCCGAAGCCGGCGCGCCGGATCTGACCGGCTACGGCTCGCGCGACTGGCTGATCGGCATGATCCGCGACCCGGCCCACAGCCGCTTCTATGGCGAAAATAACGATCGCATGCCCTCGTTCGCGCCGGACCGAGTCAATCGCGAGAACAATCAGCTCGATGACCGAAGCCTGGCATTGATCGCCGACTGGCTCCGCGGAGATTGGTATGAGCCGCTAGGCGAAGCTACAGACCAGCCCCACGAGTAGGCCGCGCTTGATGTCTTGCTGTTATCTCGCTTGCGCATCGGGAGCGAGCGACGTGATTCCACGAAAAGGATAAGCGCCCCCAAAGCACATGCGATCGAGCCAGTTCAATGGCGCGTAGAGGCGTGTTCGGTCGTTGTGCAGCGCAAGAGATGCCGGATCGTTGCATCGCTCTAGCGGAACATAAAAGAAGAAACCTTCTCCGTAGTCTTGCACCTCGGCCATTCCACGGCGCGATAGATAGACGTAGTTCCCGACGTACGTCAGGCAAGGCGAAATCAAGGCCACACCAAGAAGGAGCGACTTCAGACGAAATCGCGGGATACACAAACGAGCCATAATTCGTCCCCGTGATGGACGCATTAGTTTTGGCGGCCCATGCCGAACCAGTAAGCGAATGCCCCGCCCAGCGCCAGCATGAAGAGTTTGACACCCGAGAGCAGATGCAGGTGGCGCAGGAAGAACGACAGGCTCGTGTCGGCGACGAATGGCATTTCGTGCCACTCGCAGAAGATTCCAAGGCCTAGGCCCAGGATGCCGCATACCAGGCCCAGCGGTTGCGACTTGCCACCGGAGAGGAAACCGCAGCCTAGCCCGAGCAACGTGCCCGGTAGCGCCACGATGTAGAACCCGGATTTCAGCGCCAGGCCAAAGAAGAAGGCCCCGGCCACGCCGCCCAGGGCAGCGCCGACAAGCCCGCGCAACCAAAGCAAGGGATCGAATTCGGAATTCATCGCGGCAGCCTCCGTTTTGCAGCCCGCTCCGCCCAGGTGGGATCGTTCCCGGGCACCACGACCGGCACTACCCCCTAGTTTAACCAAGTCGAAGGTGCGAACGGAATTGGTTCGCCGTGCTTGGGGCCGGTGCTCGCGCGTGCTTTCCAGATTTGCCAAATTCTTTTCATTCGTCCGCCATTTTTGTTTGACGATTTCGTTGACACGGGGGAATAGGCCGATTATGCTGGGCTTATCGTTGAGCAAGTCGCTCTAGCCTTTCGGCAGGATTTCCTTCGTTTTTCAGGCAGTCGCCTAGTGAACCGCAGCTAATGATGTTGATTTCGCTTTCGAAAATCGAAATGCCGTTTATCCTCGCGCGCCCGCTTTTTAGCGACCTCGCGCGTGAGGATAAGCGGCTTTTTTTGTGCCTTTAACCTGAGTCGTTAAGCGGCCGAGCCGGCCACGTTTTCCGTTTCCTCTTTTTGGTGTTGCCCAGTGATCCCCATGAAAACTCGAAGCCCCCTCTTCACGAGCGAAAGTGCCGTTGCCGTTTCCCCTTCCTTTGCGGGGGAAGCAGCAGTCGGCACTTTTTTTGTGGCTTCTCTACTGCCGACGGGAGGTGATTCGACCTCGATCTTCTAACAACCCAGACGTAAGAGTTTCCGCCTTCGCGGCAACAAGCCATTGCCGCGAGGGCCGAAATTCAACGTTTTGAACTTCGGGCTAGTCAGTCAGGTAAGAGATGAAGACCTAAAGGCTAGAAAGTTTATAGCATTTTATTTGGAGGAGTTTGAACATGGTTACTTCGACCACTTCCGTCCGCGACCTGTTGGCCCAATTCGAAGACGACAGCGACAACTTCGACGTCGCCTCGGCACCGAGCCTGAACCGCAACGCGACTTCACTCGACCGCTTCGCCACGGAGCGTCGTTACAGCCGCAAGCGATCGGGCGGCAGCTCGGCCCCGCGTGGTCCGCGTCGCCGCTTGCGAAAGGCGGGCGTTTGATTCGCTTGGCCATCACGCGGCATTCGTTTTAACGGCAACAAAAACCATTTTCTTGCCATGGAGAAAGAGAGCAATTAATGTCCATGTTGGGGAATTAGATGCTGTTTTTTGGGGAGTTTGCATTTCCGGCGTCTCCGCTCAAAAGACGCGGCTCCCCGAGACAGAAACGAATTGCTTGCAATGGAAATGAATGCTGTTTAGTTTGAGGATGGGTGATTTTTTGATTTTTTCGAATACATCTGGCTAACCACGACTGCCACTCGAGGAGAAACCACGGTGAGATACGACGATTTCCTTCCCGATTTCGAATTCCGTGACGACTGGGACGATGCCGACGAGGCGGAGCTGATCGAACGATTCCGCTCGCCGCCGTTCGACTTCAAGGCCGACGAACCGGCCGCCGGCCGGCGCAGCTCCAAAGAGCGCTTCGCCAACGACCGCCGGCACGGACGCAAACGGGGCCAGCAAAACCTGGTGTTCGCTCCGCGAAAGAAGACCCGCAAAGGCTAACGCCAGGAATCAACGACTCTCCATCCCTCAAATTCACTCGCAAGAAATTTTACGAATCATGTTTCGTCACATTGCTCAACACGAACGCTTGCTCCACGCTTGCCTGGCCATCGCCACGATCGCCGCGCTAGCCCTTGGCGCTGGTCCCGTGGGAGCGAGTTTGATTTCGGCGACCACGACCAACTTCAGCGGTCAGCAATGGTTGACCTCGGTCACGGTGAATCGCAACGAACCGACGCCGAGCACGTTCTCGGGCAACTCGTTGATCGACGTCGACGTGAACCACTGGCACTCGACCGATTCCGGCTCGAACGCCTTGGCTGTTGGCGGAGTCGATCCTGGCGCCGGCAATCGCGCTTCGCTCATCGACGGCGACCGCGCGGTCAACACCGGCCTGGTTAACCCGGGTGAACAACCGGCACTCTCGATCGCTCAGCAGGCGACCGTGGGACCGGCGAACAGCACGCTCAACGGGCTGGGTGTCACGTTTGCCGGCGGCGGGCTGGTGAACTATCCGGGCGACGATGTGGTGGTCTTCGTCTACTCGCAAACGGGCATCCCCGACGGCTTCCTGGTAAGCCGAGTCGACGGCACGCTCGGGTCGCTCATGATCGCCAGCGGCGACTACACGACCAGCTTCGCGGGCCTCACAACCGGCATCATCAACTCGACCCCCACGTCGCTCAACGCTTTCGAGTCGGGCGGGTGGACAGTCAGCAGCACGTCGCACACGCAACCGGTTTTCGGCGTGGCCTTCGATCTCGACGACCTGGGCTACCTGCCGCTGGAAGTCGTCTCGGGGCTGTTCTTTACCGATGCACCCGGCGACCAGAACGTCAACTTCACACTTATCCGTGGCCTGCCGCTCACCGTACCGGAACCGGCAACGCTCAGTTACTTCGGCCTGAGCGTCGTGGGCTTGATCAGCCTCCGACGCACCGGCCGCAGCCGGAATTTTTCAACCTCATGCCCTTCGGGGCACATGAACACGCTTTTTGGAGAACTCTCATGAACGCTTTTCGAATGACACGGAGCCGCACGATGCACGCTAATCGCAACGAATCTCATCTCAACTTCTCGTCTACAACAGCCAATCGCAATTTAACTGCTCGGAGAAACGCCATGTTCCGCTCTGCTACGACGAATCGAACATTCAATACGACCGCTTGGATGACGGCCCTGGCGCTGGCAGCCGGATTGCTGTTCGACGCCTCGCAGGCCAAGGCGGCGGCCGTGTCGTACAGCGGACTTTCGAGCACGTATAGCCAGGATTTTGATTCGCTGCCGAATACGCCCAACGGCGGCACGGGCGCCTGGACCAACGGCACGACATTACAAGGTTGGCACGCCCGCGCCAACGATGTCGCACCAACGACGATCCGAGTTACCGAGGGCCAGGCTTTTGTCGACCAACTCTTGAGCGAAGGCAGCATCGCCTCATCCGAGCGTGCCTTAGGCACACAGAGCCAAAGCGGAACGGCCGAGATGACGGGCGTTCAAATTTCCAACGACACCGGCTTAGAACTGTTCACGTTCACGGCCACGTACGACGGCGAGCAATGGCGAGAAGTCGGCGTCGACATTGAAGATCAACTGACCGTGGAATATCAAATCTTCGCCTCGGGCGGCGGTTCGTTGACCGCAGCCTCGGGTTGGACAGCACTGCCGGACTTGACATTCGACGCCCCGCAAACTGCCGGCGGCAGCTCCACGCCTCTCGACGGCAACGACCCCGCGAATCGCGTTGCCGGCTTGACAACCACCGTGACCGGACTGAGCTGGGCCGCGGGCGATGAACTGTGGATTCGCTGGATCGACCAAGAAGCCGGCAATCGTCGTCAACACTTGGCCGTCGACAACTTCGCATTCTCGGCCAACATCGCCGTGCCGGAACCGTCGACCTTCGCTTTGCTCGCTCTCGGTGTTGCTGGTTTCGCCCTGCGTCGCCGCGTTCGCAAGTCGGCCGTCGCCATCAGCCTGGCCCTGGTCATGTTCGCCTCGATGCTCTGCACGCCGATCGCCGATGCCGCCCAGGTAACAGCCATCACAACGGCTGAATGGGGCACGCCGCAAACGATGAACAACACGGCCACGCTCACAAGCTACTCGACCGCATCGAACCCGCTGGTCAGCACGGTAAACTTCGCCGCCGCTACGTCGGTGACGCCGGAACCGGGCGGATACTTCCACGGCCAAGCGATTGTCGATCCGGGTTCTTCGGCCGGCTTGGGCCTGAACATGGACCTGACCACCGGTTACCTGAACCATGGCGTGATCGATTACATGTTCGACGCCGTCGACCGTCACTGGCTCGCCACGGGAGCCGTGGGCGCTGACAACGACTTCGTCATCTTCCAAATCACAGCGAACGACACGGGACAAACGGCCCAGGCCCTCGACGCCAGCGGCACGCCCATCGGTAGCACGGTGAGCCTGACCAGCGGTACAGCCCTTTCAACTTGGATGGTCGCCGGCTCGATCGGCGGCGGGGCCGACGCCACGTGGAACATCGAAGGCAAGGCGTTCGACTACGACGACTTCGGCGTGGCCAACGCCACACTGATCGGCGGCATTCGCATCAGCGGCGGCGGCAACTTCGATCCCTCGCTCGTGG